>NZ_JAJAPB010000008.1 GCF_026226615.1 Geovibrio ferrireducens | reverse complement strand
ATTTCAGGGTTCAAAATGACGTAAACAGCCCCACGGACAGGGGCTGCGCCGTGCGTAGCGAAGGCGGGTTTATACCGCCGTGAGCGTGTAAATAAATCCGACAGGATGTCCGGATTTATGTTGTCAGGACAGCCGCTTCCCCCTTTGTCAAAGGGGGATTGAGGGGGATTTTTTTCAGGTGCAATCACAAATGTGCATGTGTTTCTTATCAACATTAATCAGGACTTACTCTTCCCAAATATCTTAGCCCCGCAGTTTTTCCCGTGCTGCGGGCTTTTTATTTCACGGTAAACCATAGTTGACCCGGTAAGCTATGGTTGACGCTCCGGTAAACCAAAGTTAACCTCTGCCGTTTCAAAGTCACTGTATCAGCCTTTTTCGCTTATTTATCAGATAAAAACCTCTGTGGCACAGCCGTTGCTCATAACTATTAAACGTTATTAATCCGGAGGCTGTTTCTCATGTTAAACGGAAAGGAACTGGCGAAAATCAGCGCCCACCAGAGCGAACGCACAAAGAAAATTATTGAGGATAAAGCCACTTACGTGGCAGGCGGCATATCATGCACATTCCCATTTGTTGTTAAACAGGCTAAAGGCGCTGTCATAGAGGACACGGACGGCAACACTTACCTTGATTTTTATGCAGGCATAGGGGTTACCTCCTGCGGCCACTGCCCCGATGAGGTGGTCAAAGCCATCAAGGAACAGGCGGACAGGCTTCTGCACTCCTGCTTTATGGTAAGCATGTACGAACCTTATGTACGTCTGGCAGAGAAGCTCACGCAGATAGCGCCGGGCAAATCGCCCAAGAAAGCAATGTTTGTAAACAGCGGAGCGGAAGCTGTTGAAAACGCCATCAAAATAGCCAGAACATACACCAAACGCACCGGAATAGTCGCATTTGAATCAGGCTTTCACGGCAGAACACTCCTTACCATGACACTCACAAGCAAGGTCAAGCCTTACAAAGACGGTTTTGGCCCCTTTGCTCCTGAAATCTACAAGGTTCCGTTCCCCAATATTTACAGAGGACAGATAAATACCTCCGAGGAGGAGGCATGCAAAGCATACCTTGATTATTTCAGGCGTTTCTTCGTTTCCGAAGTCAACCCGATGAATATAGCTGCGGTGATACTTGAGCCCGTTCAGGGTGAGGGCGGCTTCAATGTGCCTCCCAAGGGTTACTGGCAGGGCTTAAGGGAAATATGCGATGAGTACGGCATAGTGCTCATCGCAGACGAAGTGCAGTCAGGCTTCTGCCGTACCGGAAAAATGTTTGCCGTTGACCATTTCGGTGTGGAGCCAGATCTCGTCACTATGGCCAAATCCCTCGGTTCAGGGATGCCTATCTCCGCTGTGGTAGGCAAAAAGGAGATTATGGACTCAGTCGGCGCAGGCGGAATAGGCGGCACATACGGCGGAAACCCCGTTGCATGCGAAGCTGCGCTTGCCTCTATCAGAATGATGGAGGAGCAGAACCTCAGCGAAAAATCGCTGAAAATAGGCGCTTACATTATGGACAGGGTAAGAGCTCTTCAGAAAGAGTTTCCCCAGATCGGCGATGTGCGGGGTCTTGGCTCAATGATAGGCATTGAGTTTGTGAAAGACCCGGTAACAAAGGAGCCTTATAAGGACGCTGTCAGCGCCATAAACGCAGAATGCTTCAAACAGGGGCTGCTTGTAATAGGCGCGGGAATCTTCGGCAACGTGGTGAGGTTCCTCCCACCCCTCGTACTCACCAATGAACAGCTTACTCAGGCTATGGACATATTTGAATCCGCTGTGCGCAAAACGCTGAAATAAGAACAGTTCCATGGATGGAACTGCGCCGTGCGCAGCGAAGGCGGGTTTACCCCGCCGTGAGCGTGTGCGGCAATCCGACAGGATGTGCGGATTGCTGCTGTCACAGCCTGCTTAAAAATTAATATCACATACGGCCAAGTCCGTAAAAATAAAACAGGAGAAAGATATGAAGTTGTTCAAAGTCCTTCCTTTTCTTGCACTGCTTACCGCACTCTGCTCTTTCGGGCAGGCGGAAGCCGCAGAAACAATCAAAATCGGCAACATTATCCCCCTCTCAGGCCCTTCTGCGTCTGTGGGCATTCAGGGTAAAAATGCCCGTGAAATGGCTGTTGAGGAGATCAATGCCGCAGGCGGCATAAAAGCCCTCGGCGGAGCGAAGCTCCAGCTTATTTTCTCTGACAGCAAAAGCGACCCCACCACCGGAGTTACAGAGGCTGAGCGTCTTATTAACTCTGAAAAAGTGCACATACTCACAGGAGCGTGGAACTCTGCGGTTACTTACCCTGTTACTCAGACTGCTGAGCGTTACGGCATGCCCTTTATTGTTCCTGTTTCTGTGCGTGACACCATCACAGAAAGAGGCTTCAAAAATGTTTTCCGTATAGCCGCAAAAGATTCATGGTGGACAAGGGATCAGTTCAAGTTCCTTGATGACATGAAAAAGGAATTCGGCGTTGATGTTAAAAACGTTGCCTTCGTTTATGAAAACGGTGACTGGGGCGTGGGCTTCGCTGAAAAATGGCGTGAAATGGCAAAAGAAAGAGGCTACAAAGTTGTTCTTGATGAGCCCTATCCCAGTACAGCAAGCGACCTCACACCTGTTGTGATTAAGCTTAAACGCTCCAAGGCTGATGTTGTTTTTATGACTTCAAACGCCGCTGATGCAATCCTCCTCACAAACACAATGGCTGAAATGAAAGTAAACGTAAAAGCCATAGTAACAAGCGGCGGCGGACACGCTGACCCTTCCTTCCTCAAAGCTGCCGGAAAGAACGCAGAATACATATTCGACCTTGTTGAGTGGGAAGCCGACCTTAACCGTCCCGGACTTAAGGAAACCAACGAAAAATTCGCCAAAAAATACGGCTACAGCCTTGCGGGTGAATCCGTTGATGCTTATGCCGCTATGTATCTCATAAAAGACGTGCTTGAAAGAGCAGGCTCCACAAAGCCCGATGCTATCCGCAAAGCGCTCAATGAAACCAACCTCTGCGGCGGTACTGTGGGTCTTCTTGCCTATGACTGCATCCAGTTTGACCAGAGCGGACAGAACAAAAACGCCAGTCTGGTTATTGTTCAGATCCGTCAGAAAGGGAAAGACATGGAACGCATCACCGTATGGCCGAAAAACGTGAGAAGAGCAGGTTACACCCCTGTTTTCCCTCAACCTAACAAATAATAAAAGTCATATAAGGACAGGAGGAGGGCGCAGGCTCTCCTCCGGGTCTTTCCAAGGAGCTTACACATGATTGGTTATGTCGAGTCTGTGATAAACGGCATTCTTATGGGGTCAATATACGGCCTCACCGCCGTAGGGCTTACTCTTATTTTCGGCGTTATGAAGGTTATCAACTTCGCCCACGGCTCAATCCTTATGGTGGGAATGTTCGCCGCCTACTGGTTTGTCACCCTCACCGGGCTTAACCCTTATCTGGCGCTGTTTGTTGTCGTGCCGTTTCTTTATTTTTTCGGTTTTTATCTTCAGAAGTTTGTCATCAAGCCTATATTTGAGGCGGAGAAGGACATCCGCGAGCCAATAACGGTGATCATTGTGACAACAGGGATATGGTATGTTCTGGACAACCTTGCGTTGCTTCTTTTCGGCGCTGAGTTCAGGGTGGCTAAGACCGCTGTCTCCGGTCAGATGCTTGAGATATTCGATATGTATTTTCTCTGGTCAAAGATAATAGGTGCGGGTGTAACCCTTCTCCTCGGTATTTATCTTTACTGGTTTCTCAGGCATTCCCGCATGGGCAAGGCGGTGCGCGCCACAAGTCTTGACCGTGAGGCGGCAACGCTCATGGGGATAAAGCAGACCAGAATATACAATATCGTTTTTGGATTAGGCTGCGCCTGCTGCGGCGTGGCGGCGTGTGTTCTTGTGCCGTTCTATTATGTCTACCCCACAGTGGGCGTTCCGTTTGACATCAAGGCGTTTGTGATTGTCGTTCTCGGCGGTCTGGGGAGTGTTCCCGGTGCTATTCTCGGCGGAATAATAATCGGCCTCATAGAAACAGTCGGAGCTCAGTTCATGGCGGCCACATGGACAGAGATGCTGATTTACGTGTTTTTCCTGTTTGTTCTGTTCGTTAAGCCGTCAGGGCTTTTCGGTCTGAAACAGGATTATTGAGGGGAGGGCGGAATGAAATTTCTTCTTAATCAAAAGCCATCCAACATAGGCATTACCCTTGCAATAATCGCTCTGCTGTTTGCTGTTCCTGTGTTTGTGAGCAGCCCTTCGGTTATGCAGATTCTTATACTTATAATATTCTACGCTTATCTCACCTCCTGCTGGAACTTTGTGGGCGGTTTTGCGGGTGTTCTCCCTCTGGGGCATTCGGCATTTGTGGGGATAGGGGCGTACACATCGACCACTCTTTATCTCACCTACGGTCTCAGTCCGTGGATAGGGATGTTTGCCGGAGGCGTGGTTGCCGCGCTGATGGGAATACTCATCGGTCTGCCCACACTTAAGCTCAGGGGAGCATATTTTGCACTTGCCACAATAGCCTTCGGTGAGGGGCTGAGGGTTTTTGTAGAAAACGTGGAGAAGATAGGCCCGCTTGAGATCAGGGGGCCGAAGGGGCTTCTGATTAATCTTACAGAAAGCTCGTTTGTTCATTTCCAGTTTATGAGCAAGGTTCCTTACTATTACATAATCCTCGTTATGCTGCTTCTGGTTCTTCTGCTTACCTACATCATGATGAACTCAAAAATAGGTTACTATCTTGCGGCGGGCGGCGAAGAGAAGGACGCGGCGGAGGCGCTGGGCATAAAGGTTTCACGCTATAAGCTCATAGCCATGATCATAAGCTGCTTCCTCACGGCTCTCGGAGGCACTTTTTACGCCCAGCTTATGCTTTATTTCTACCCCAAATCGGTTCTTGGGCTTGAGCTTTCATACGAGATAGCATTCATTGCCCTCATAGGAGGCAGGGGAACTATAATGGGTCCTGTTCTCGGCGCTCTTCTGCTCCGCCCTGTGAACGAACTGACGAGAATATACCTTTCGGATTCTCTGCCGGGACTTCACCTGATAATCTTCGGCCTGATACTGATCATTGTTATGCGCTATCAGCCCAGAGGGCTTGTGGAGCCGGTTTCCAGATGGATAGGCATGCTTAAGGACAGGTTCGCGTCAAAAGAGAAGCCCGCCGTAAAAAACGGCGAGGCAGTCACGGATTAAGGAGCGGAATATGGCTTTACTCGAAGTTACCAAGGCGGTCAAGCAGTTCAGCGGCCTTACCGCTGTAAACAATGTTGATCTGGCGGTTCAGGAAGGGCAGATAGTGGGCATAATAGGCCCCAACGGTGCAGGGAAAACCACGCTTTTCAACTGCATAGCCGGTGCGCTTCCCCCCACTTCCGGCAGTATCAAATTCATGGGGAAAGAGATAGCGGGCAAAAAGCCCTATGATATATGCAGACTGGGCATAACCAGAACGTTTCAGGTGGTTAAGCCTTTTGTGACAAAGACTGTGCTTTACAATACAGTGGTTGGGGCATTCGCAAACACCAACAGAATGGACGAGGCTGAGGCAAAATCTCTGGAAGTTCTCAGAATGCTTGATCTATATGATAAAAGAGATGTTCAGGCGAAAAACCTCACACTGCCGGAACGCAAAAGGCTTGAGCTTGCCCGTGCGCTGGCTACCGAGCCTAAGCTTCTGCTGCTTGATGAGGTTATGGCGGGTCTTCGTCCATCCGAGGTTTCGGAGATGCTGCCTATTATTAAAAGAATCAATTCCGTCGGGGTTTCCATCGTTATAGTTGAGCATATAATGCAGGCTATTATGAACCTGTCTGACAGGGTGTATGTTATCAACTTCGGGAAAAAGATAGCTGAAGGCGATCCGCACGAGGTTGTCGCTGATCCGGAAGTTATTAAGGCTTATCTGGGGGATGAATATGTCGCTACTCAGCATTGAAAAACTGAACGCGGGCTACGGCGAGATACAGGTGCTTTTCGATGTTTCCCTTCATATCAATGAGGGCGAGGTCGTCAGCATTGTCGGCGGGAACGGAGCCGGCAAGTCCAGCCTGCTTAAAGCCATATCAGGGCTTATCAAACCCATGTCCGGTTCTGTGAGCTTCAGAGGAGAGAATGTCAGCCGTGTTCCGGCCGATGAAATCGTGACGAGAGGGCTTGTCCATGTTCCGGAGGGGAGAAGGCTTTTCTCACTGATGACTGTGTATGAAAACCTTGAGATGGGGGCATATAACAAAAACGCCAAGGCAAACTTCAAACGCAATCTGGAAGAGGTGTACGCCCTGTTTCCCCGTCTGGCTGAAAGGCAGAAGCAGCTTGCCTGCACACTCTCAGGCGGAGAACAGCAGATGGTGGCAATAGGCAGGGGCATAATGGCACAGCCGAAGCTTATGATGCTGGATGAGCCTTCCCTTGGTCTTGCTCCTGTGCTTAAAAAGGATATTTTCGCAGCTGTCAAGCGCATAGCGATAGATTATGAAACGACAATTGTTCTTGTGGAGCAGGATCTTGTGAACTCGCTGGCAATAAGCGACAGAGCCTATGTTATGGAGCAGGGGCAGGTGGTTCTGGAGGGAGAAAGCCAGATGCTCCTCACCGATCCTCATGTGAAAGCGGCTTATCTCGGAGTTTAAACTTTTTAAGCGGGCGGGTAATGCCGCCCTTCTTTTTACCTGAGCTTTACGTTATAGTCTCTATTATTTCACAGGTTTATTAATAAGGAGATATAATGGATATTTCGGCAACTATAGCGGAACTCAAAAAAGATAAAGACTTTGCGGCCAATGTCGGCATGATTCTGATACATAACGGAACAGTGCGCGGCTGGTCAAGGGGAGACCATGCCTCCGTCCAGAAGATGGAAGTTCACAGCGATCAGGATAAGATAGAGCAGATACGCCGTGATGTCGAGGCTATGGAAGGTATATACAAAGTGGTTATAGAAGCCCGCTCCGGCATTATGTCGCCGGGGGACGATGTGCTTTTTCTCATAGTCGCGGGTGATATAAGAGAGAATGTCAAACCCGCTCTCGCTCTTCTGCTGGACAGGATAAAGGCGGAAGCGGTGACGAAAAAGGAATATAAAGGGTAAGGGGGCATTTGCCCCCTTTTTTCAGGACTGTTCTTCTGCCACCTGAGTTCCGTCAAACACGAACTTTTTGTGAGTGACAGTGAGCTCGTTCATTTTTTTATAAAAGCTCTCAAAAACATCATCTCTTTCTGTAAGGTAGTAATCCGCTGTGACATTACCCTCTGTCACCGTCACGGTTACGAATCCGTTTCTTGCCGTATCGGCGAAAATCATAGGATCAAACGCCTCAAGCAGCGAATCATCAAGATTTGTGATGAGCTTGGCTCTCACTGCCGTTTTCTGGTCATCCGTGAATGCTCCTGCCGCCAGAACAGCCTCTACCGCATGCTCCACCATGTTTATGAAAGTGGAAGAGGAAACAGAAGTCCCTGTGAAATCCGCAACATTTGCTCCCGAAGTGGTGTGGTCTGTTACAAATGAGGCGTGTATGTCGCCGGAGATAACGAAAGCTCTTTTGCCGCTTGCGCCCAACTGCTCAAGGAGCATATTCTTGCGGTTCGGGAAGCCGTCCCAATGGTCTACGTTTGCGTAAAATCTCTGTTTGTAGTCTGCGGGGATGTCAAGGGCTGCCATATCCCATATGAGTGACGTTGTGGAAACTGAGCTGCCGAAACAGATGTTTGTCGCGCTGCTGGTGCTTATTTTGTTTGTGAGCCACGCAAGCTGAGTATCGCCGAAAACATTCTCAGGGGTTTTCGCTGCCAGAACATCCACCATTGCCTTATAGCCCGCAAGCATATCGTATGTGGCTTTTACTACGCCGTATCTGGAGCCTATGTCACTGAAATAGCCCTGTTTCCCTATGTGCATGTAGGCTATGCCTCTGTCGAGGACGTTATTATACGTGTTGTCATCAATGAGAGGAAGCTGGTTCTCGGCGGTTACTGCGGAGTTGTATGCAGTTACAAGCGCATTGAAAACATATGCGCTCACAAGCCCGTTCAGATCCGCTGTCGCTTTTATACCTGCGTCTGTCTGGCTGAGTCCTTCCTGCATGTAAACATAAGCAAGTGTGGGAACCAGAGCCGCGGAGTATGCGTTCCAGGGTGCTGAGGTCATATCCACATAAGGGCCGAAGGCTGCCTTCTGAAGTTCATAAACAGCCGCGCCCTGTCCGGGATACTGCGCCTCAAAGACAGCAGTTACTGCGGCCTTATCCAGAACCACCTTTCCGGGGAATGCTCCTTCGGGTATGAGGTGATCGGGACGGAATGTTCTGTAATCTGATAGTATTAAATGCAGATGTTTTCCGAAGCGGAAATCTCTGTACACCCCGGCGTTGTTAATTTGTCCGTAAAGCTGCGAATCGGGAGTCTGGAAGGCTCCTTCCGAAGCAGTGTTGTCAACCGGGAGAAACTCATAGAAAGCCTGCTCGGAGTTCATTCTTCTTAAAGTATCAAATTCATCCTTTTTTTCATCAAAATAGGTTGCTGTGGCTCCCCAGCAGTCATCGGAAAACTCATGGTCGTCCCATATTGCTATTATAGGGTAAAGCTCATGAAATCTCTGGAGTACAGAATCTGTTCTGTATTTTTTATATATTTCTCTGTAGTTGGAGACTGAAGCCGCACCGTAGTAGGGCTGATCAGTTCCGAGGGCGACAGCGCCTGCTGTATCTGTGAAAGTAATTTTTCTTGCATCAGTAATGTTCTGAAAGGAAGGGTCTCCGGTTGTTTCATAAATGTAGTCACCGAGATGGACCACGAAGTCAATGTCTGTAACATTCTGAAGGTGGTAAGCCAGAGAGTTGTAGTATCTGCCTATATAGTCCTGACAGCTCAGGAAGGTAAACTTAATCGGGACATCCGCATCCGCTGCGGGGGCGGTTTTTGTTCTGGCTGTGCGTGTGGTGTAGCGTTTTCCGTTCTTGTCGTAATGGAACCTGTAGTAGTAGAAACTGCCGGGTTGAAGTCCGGTGATTTTAACCTTAGTGCAGTAATCGTGTTCCGCAGTTACGGTTAGGTCGTGTGATGCGACTGTGTTTTTGAGCTCTTTATCTGAGGCTGCTATGAGTGTGATTTTGTGAGAGCCTCCTCCGAGGGTGTCTCCGGCGAGGCGTGTCCAAAGTATTACGCTGTCTGCCTTTGGGTCTCCGGAAACTACTGACTGAGGGAAGTGTTCCGCAGAAACTTCCGTGTTGTCTCCGTCGGAGCTGCTTCCGCACCCTCCGAGCATGCCGAGTGAAGCCGCGGTCGCCGCGACTGTGGTTATTTTCAGAAAGTCTCTTCTGTTAAGCATTATCCGCTCCTCTAAAGAAATATTGCCCTTAGCGGATAATGCAACTAAGTTGTCAGTAAATTTTTAAGTAAATAAAATTATTATATGAAAAAAATGTCAGCCTGCAGTCCAGATTTTTTTCTGGGATTTTCTGTATTTTTCTTCTGCCGCAGCCATGCGGTCATTGAATTCTATGAGGTGCGCGCGCATCTCTTTTTCCGCTGCGTCACCGTCTCCTGCGATAACGGCTTTCACAAGAGCATTGTGCATGCCGAGAGGGTGGACTTCATCTGTGGGCGGTTGAAACTCTTCCGTGATATTTCTGATAAGGATCACAAGCGATTTGACTATAGATTCAAGGAATCTGTTCCGGCACATTTCTGCCAAAACATAATGCACCTTCTGCCTTTCATGCACGGTATCGGGGTATGTGTTGTGAAGCCCTTCGTTTGAGAGGGCTTTTTCCAGCTTATCAATGTATTCATTATTTCTATTTTCTGCTGCAAGCCGTGCTACATGCGGTTCAATGAGTATTCTGGCCTGACAGAGTTCAGGAATTGACAGTTTGCCGGATGAGAAAAGATCCCCCCATGCATCGCTGAGTCTGTCAAATGTCAGGTCGTTTACAAAAGCCCCGCCGGTTGCACCGTAACGTATTTCAACAAAACCCGTGGCGGCCAGAACCTTCATGGCCTCTCTCACAACAGTTCTGCTGACTTTGAACATCTCAATGAGCTCTCTTTCAGAGGGGAGTTTGTCTCCTGTCTTGTACGTACCTGTAATAATGGAATCTTTTAGCTGATTAAAAACTTCATCAGAAGCTTTTACCTGCCTGACTGGCTGGAATACCTTCAATTGTGTTCTCCGTGTATCTGTAAGTAATCATAAGACTTAATAACAAATGCTCTAACATTTAATAATACCATATTTAAGGGTGCTAAAGTCAAGATATTATTAATTGTTTTCTGTATAGTTTTGTAAATGTCGAAATGTTAAGCTTCTTAATGAATCTGTTTTTATTATTTATTGGTAACTAACAGTTATCAAACCTTGCCCAACCTCAGTTTATAAAATTTTCTTGACAAGAAAGCGTGCATGATTATATGTTTAATTATTAAATGTATAACATATGACATATCATGTATTACGGTATGCTATATAAAAGTTAATTTTTTTATTAAGGAGCAGTATATGAAAATCACTAAACTTATCGGTATCATTTTGTTAATTATGTTCGCTGTTCTCATTGCGGGTTCTGTTCTTGCTTCCGGGGAACTCAGGGGAGCTCACAAAGAAAACGATGTTCAGTGCGCCGACTGTCATGGAACAGACACTCCTGATTCAGCTGCAAAAACATCTTCATGTTTTTCCTGTCACGGTGATTACAAATCTATTGCTGAGCTGACAAAAAATGTGGAAGAAGCAAACCCTCATGAAAATCACATGGGTGAGCTCGCCTGTAAGGAATGCCACGGAATCCACAGACCCTCAGAGCTCTTCTGCAACAAGGAATGCCATAACTTTGACATGAAAGTGAAATAGAGAATTTTATTTTGGTAACCTTAGGCGCTTTATGAAAGTGCCAAATATATAAAGAGAGGTTGACTGATGAAACGTTTATTTTCCATCAAGTTTCTGCTTGCGCTGTTAATCGCGGCAGTAATGTCTTTACCCGCTTATGCGGAAAAAGTGTACAACACGGACATAGCCATAATCGGTGCAGGAGCCACAGGTCTTTCTGCCGGAGTACAGGCATCTCTTCTCGGTGCTAAAGTTATTGTTATTGAGAAGCAGGCCATTCCCGGCGGAACAAGCAACTTTGCCGAAGGTCTTTTCGCTGCTGAAAGCTCTCTCCAGAAAAGACAGGGTATTGATGTATCAAAAGAGTTCGCGTTCAAAACTATCATGGACTACAGCCATTGGAGAGCCAATGCTCCCCTTGTAAGTGCATTCGTAAACAAGTCCGCAGAGACTATCGAATGGCTCAAACAGTTCGGTATCCAGTATGAATACATTGGTGTTGGCGGTTTCGGAGGCCCTCTCACATGGCACGTTGTTGGCGATTATCTCGGTGAGGACGGCAAACACTACCACCATGGTGCGGCTGTTGTTCAGGCTCTTACGAAAGCCCTCAAAGATAAAGGCGGTCAGTTGCTTCTTCAGACTCCCGGCAAATCTCTCATCGTGAAAAACGGTAAAGTTGCGGGTGTAATGGCTGAGGACAAAGACGGCGAAAAAGTGATTATAAACGCAAAAGCGGTTGTTATAGGCACAGGCGGCTTTGCAAATAACAAAGAGATGATGAAGCAGTTCTCAAGATACCCCGATATGATTTTTATCGGTCAGATCGGTAAAATGGGTGAAGGAATACAGATGGCGTGGGCGGCAGGCGCCGATAAAGAAGGTGTGGATGTTATGCAGTCATACCGTCCCGGTCTTGCCGGTTTTCATCCGGCTTCTCATCTCATAGCTGCTGCTGTTCAGCCTTATCTGTTTGTTGATCCTCAGGGGCACAGATATACTGACGAATCAAACATCACAGAGTGGCCGCAGTCAGGTAATGCTCTCGAAAGAATAGGCGGAACTGCTTATTCAATCTATGACGAAACAACTAAACAGATGTTTATTAACGACGGTATCCAGATGCCTCTCGGTGAATGGGTAATCTTCGGGACAAAACTCGACAAACTTGAACAGGACTTCTCAAAAGAACTGTCCAAAAACAACGGCAATGTTTTCAAATGCAACACTATTGAAGAGGTTGCTGCCAAAATTGGTGCAGACCCCAAAGTTCTTAAAGCAACTGTTGAGCGCAACAACAAAGCGGCAGAAATGCATAAAGATGATCTCTACCATAAAAAAGCAGATTATCTCAGACCCGTTGCGAAAGCTCCGTTCTATGTGACAAAGCTTAATCCCAGAGCACTGGGTACGCTCGGTGGAATAAAAATCAACGAAAGAACAGAGGTTATCAATACAAAAGGTGCAGTTATTCCCGGACTTTACGCAGGCGGTCTTGATGCTGGCGGGATGTACGGCGACAGCTACGATCTCAAACTCGGCGGCGGTACATTCGGTTTTGCTATTAACTCCGGACGCATAGCTGGCGAGAACGCAGTAAAATTCATCTCCAAATAGCATTTACACATCTTCCCGCCGTCTGCTTAAGAACGGCGGGATTTAATTTTTATTGGAGGAGTATAATGAGACTTTCTGTTTTATTTACAGCTTTGGCAGTCTTTTTAGTTTCTGCTTCCGCATTCGCTGCAGACACACTTAAAGATGCCTTCACAAACGGTACACTGAAAGGCGAAATAAGGAACTTCTATTTCGCAAGAGATTTTGATGAAAATACTCCTGACAGGGCGGACATGGCCGTGGGCACACTGTTTTATTACAAAACTGCGCCTATTTACGGTATCAGCGCCGGATTTGCCTTTGCCTCTTCCAGCGACATATACAGCGATGATGACAAGGCTGTATACGGACTTCTTCAAAGAGATTCAAACGGCAATCACGAAAGCTTCACACGTCTTCAGGAATATTATATTCAGGGGGAATGGTTTAATACCAGAGTAAAATACGGCGCTCAGGAGATCAACACCCCTTTCATGAACACTCACGATATACGCATGATGCCTAAGTCATATGAAGGGCTCTCCATCGTAAATAACAGTATTAAAAACCTTGAACTGTCAGCTTATTATATAACTGGTTACATGGGTTGGACAGATGATGAGGCGATGGACATCGTTAAGTCCGTAAATGCGGGAGCCGATGATGACAAAGCTCTCATAGTGGGCGGGGTGAAATATACTCTTCCCGTTGAAGCGGCAAAAATCACCGTTCAGGGCTGGCATTATGACATGGAGGATGTTTTCGGCTCGAACTATGTTCAGCTTTCAGCCTCCAAAAAGCTCGGAGACTATAACCTGTATTTCAACCCTTCGGCGCTTTTCCAGAAATCCAAAGGTGATGATCTGGGCGGAGAGTTTGATACGGATCAGTTCGGCTTCAACACGGGTTTTGCTGCATACGGTTTTGATGTGACAGGCTTCTATGCGAAAACAGGAGACGATGATCTGTTTGTTCCATGGGGCGACGGCAAAGTAATAATCCAGCAGGTTCTTGCTGCTGGAAGAGCGGAAGAGGATGCCTATGCTCTTAAAGTCGGCTACGATTTTTCTAAAATCGGACTTAACGGGCTCAGTGCTTACGCTTTTCACACGATATACGACACTCCGGAATCCGGCAGCAATGCTTCAATGGATATGAGCGAGACGGATTTAAGCGCTCAATATAATTTTTCCGGCGCATTTGACGGACTCAGCCTCCGCCTTAGATATGCCATGATCAATGTTGACGGCGGAGAGGATTACAACGATTTCAGAGTCTACCTCAGATATAACTTTGCCTTAAACGGCAAGAAATAACAGTCTTTTGACCTCCTGTCCGCCTGTTTCCGCAGCATCACACAGCAGGCGGACATAAACGTAACAGCTGGACACGCTTCCACGGGCGTGTCCGGCTCCTCCTTAACGGATTTTGATATGGAAAACAGAAAGCTGTTTACTGCGCTTTTTATTATAAATTTCTGCATAACCCTCGGTTACGGGGTTGTGGACTCCTTTTTTTCCCTGTACGTGTTTGAACTGGGAGCCAGAGGGGCGCTTCTCGGTGTTCCTCTGGCTTTCTACTCAGTCTCGAAGATATTTTTCAGTGTTCCGGCAGGGAACGCTGTTTCGGATTCCGGGGCAGGGCGTGTGCTTGTGCTTTCCGTTGTATGTTTCTGTCTGGTATCATGCGGTTACCTCTTTGCAGGGAGTGTCAGCGCAGTGGTCATTCTGCGTATATTTCAGGGTGCTGCCTGTGCGGCTTTCCGTGCATCGGTTCTTGCTGTTCTGGGGAACAATACCCGTAAAACCAGCTTTGCATCAGTGAGCGGAACCTTCGATATGTCATTTTACGGTGCGTTGGGCGCAGGGCCTCTGGTGGGCGGCGCAGTGAGAAATTCAGCAGGGTTTGACGGGGTTTTCATTCTGCTTGCAGTCCTTTGTGCTGTTTCACTCCTGATTGTTCTCCTAACCGGAGCATCAGGAATCAACAGCAAAAAAGAAAAGGAAAACATCAATACCCTGCCATTCCGTCCGGGTATAAGGTATATCGGCCTAGTATCGTTCATTTTTTGCAGGGCATTCGGAATATCTTCATGCGCAGCATTTCTTCCGCTTTTTATAGAGCACGGCATGAAGCTGGACAGTTTCCGCTCAGGCATTGTACTTTGCATATCCACTGTTTTTATGACTTTCAGTCTGCGCCCTCTGAGTGTGCTGAACAGATTTTTCCCCCTTAAAAATGTAATAGGTTTCGGCGGCGCTGCTGCATCTGCAATGTATCTCTTTATTCCGTTTGCTTCTGGTTTTTCAGGCTTGGTGTTAGTGTGCGCAGGAGTGGGGTTTTTCGGCGCATTATCACAGCCTGCCTGTACCGCCGCTCTCTTTGAGGAGGGCGGAAAACTGGGTATGGGCAGAGCCATAGGAGTATTTAATCTTATTATGAATATGGGGCTTGCGGCGGGACCTCTGGCAGGGTCATTAATCTACGGTGCTTTGGGTTCCGGTGCGGTTTTCTTTGTTTCCGGTGCTGTAGGCATTGGCGGAACTGTGATTTTTCTTTTTCCGCTGCGTGCGGGAACGGTAAAATGATTTATAATGAGGCTATGCCGCAGTTTAAAACAGAGGCATAGCCCGTATTCATTATTTTTCTGCCGGTTTCTCAGGCACTTTCCAGCCTCCCCCCAGCACTTTGAACATATCAACCGCCGCATTTATCCTAGTCAGGCGCAGAGAGGCTAACTGATCCCTTGCCTGAAAGAGCGAGGTCTGGGCATCCAGAACATCAGACAGGCTGGATGAACCTTCTCTGTACATAATCTCTGTAAGGCGGAGAGAGTACTCAAGCTTGGCTGTTGTCTGGTTCTGGATCTCTTCTCTTTCCTCTCCGTATTTAACGGAATTGAGAGCATCCTCAACCTCCTGCAGTGCTGTCAGTACCGATTTGCGGTAGTTTTTCGCCAGCACCCGCTTCTGTGATTCGCTTATCTGTATCTGGCTTCGTCTTGTTCCGCCGTCAAATATCGACTGAACCACTGAGGCTGACAACCCTATGCTTGCCGCAGGATTTGTGAGGGAGAGCAGGGCATCCGTTGCCAGCCCTGTGGAGCCGGAGAGGGAGAGGGAGGGGAAAAGAGCTGCTCTGGCTGCTTCAACATTTGCGTCTGCGGCGGCTATCTGCGCCTCTGCCTTTGCCAGATCCGGTCTTCTCAGCAGAAGATCCGAGGGCAGCCCGGCAGAGATTTCAGGTATTTCCAGCTCACTGAAGCTGTCAGTGGCGGTTTTGAAATCCTGCGGAGCAGTTCCAGTGAGAACGGCGAGGGCGTTCAGCGTCTGCTTTTTCTCCTCTTCAAGGGAAAGAAGGGTGCTTTTTCTGCTGAGAACCGTGGATTCCTGATTAAGGAGTTCCGATTTAAGCGCACTGCCGTTATTGTATTTTGACTGTACTATCTTCAGAATCCGTTCGGCAGTTTCGAGGTTTATTTCTGCGTATTCAATCCTTTTTTCCAGTGCGAGAAGCTGAAAATACCCGTTTGCCACCCCAGATGTGAGTGTAAGCTTCACCGCGTCATAGTCGTAACCGGCTGCTTTCAGTGACTCACCGGCTCCGCGCACCTGTGCTGATATTTTGCCCCAGAGATCCACCTCATAGCTTACACCAAGTGAAAGGCTGGTTGATTCGCTTGTTCTGGCCGAACCTTCCGAAGGGAAATTCCGGCTGGCAGATGAACCGCCGTTAAGATTAACAGAGGGGAACATGGATGCTCCGGTGCTTTTCAGCTGTGCCTTTGCCTGTATTATGCTTTCAGCGGCAGTTGCGATGTCCGGGCTCTGTTCAAGGCTTTTATCAATCAGTTCTGCCAGTATCTGTGAGTTGAAGCTCTTCCACCATTCAGCATCTATTGAGGCAGATTTGTTGTCATGCACGGCAGACCATGAAACAGGCATGGCGGGCGGGGTGAAAGTTTCCGCCTGTCTTGCGGCGCACCCGGCAGAAAAGAGCAGGGCGGACGCGCACAGAGTGTATGTTATTTTACGTATTATCATATTTAACCTCTATTCCGAAGCAAGGGCAGTAACGGGGTTCAGACCTGCCGCCTTTCTTGCGGGCAGATAGCCGAATATAAGCCCTGTCGCGAAGGCACAGCCGAAAGCGGCGATTACCGGAGTCATTTCATATTTTACAGGCATGCCGAAAGCGGCAACCGCACCGGCAGTACCTATACCTGCCGCCACACCGATGAGTCCGCCGAGGGCTGAGACCGTGACCGCTTCGATGAGAAACTGCTGGAGTATGTTCCGCATTCTGGCTCCTGTGGCCATGCGTATGCCTATTTCCCTTGTGCGCTCAGTTACCGAAACAAGCATTATGTTCATTACGCCTATCCCCCCGACCAGAAGCGATATTGCGGCTATGGAGCCCAGAAGTATCGTCATGGTGTTCTGCGTTTCGGAAACGTTTTCGATCAGCGATGCCATGTTGCGTATCTGGAAGTCCTCAACTCCGCCGTGCATAGCGAGGATCACGGTAAAGACTGCATCCTGCGTTTCGCTTATGACTGATGTGTCCTTAACTGCAACGGTTATATTGCGCAGATAGTTCTGTCCGGTAATACGCAGACTGCCTGTGGTGTACGGAACAAATATAATGTCATCCTGATCCTGCCCGCCCAGACCTGCGCCCATTTCAGCCATAATTCCTATTACCTGGAACGGGATATTGTTGATGAGTATGTAGTTTCCCACCGGTTCCTTACCGCTGAAAAGAGCATCGGCAACGGTTTTACCCAGAACAGCCACTGTGGCGTAAAGGTCTTCGTCCTCATCGGTGAAGAAAGTTCCGTCTGTTACTTTCCAGTTTCTGGCGATGATATAGTCCGGCGAGGTTCCGTTTATGCGTGTGGAGTGGTCAGATTCCTCAAACCTTACCGTTACGGAGCTTTCCTGTTCCGGTACTGCCGCTAATATGTTCGGAAGGTCTTTTATCGCTTTCACATCATCCGGAACAAGGGTGGCTACGTTTGAGCGCCCCCTCATGTTCGGCGCTCCGGGGCGGACATTCATCAGGTTGCTGCCCAGAGAGCTTATTCTGTCCACAACCTCCTGCTTTGCGCCGTCACCTATGGCCAGCATGGTTATAACAGAGGCTACACCAATGACTATTCCCAGCAGAGTGAGTATTGTTCTGAAAACATTGCTCCTGAGTGATCGCACTGCGGTTTTTGTTGCCTCAGCCAGCTCTGCGAACCTTGAAACCTTCTCCGGTTCCGGACGGTATATCTCCGGTTTTTCCGGTGCGGTCTTTATCTGTGTGTCGCTTAATATGTTTCCGTCGCTTATTTCTATTATTCTGTCTGCGTATTCTGCTATTCTTCGTTCGTGGGTAATGAGTATTACTGTGTGCCCCTTGGCTGAAAGCTCACCGAGGAGTTTCATCACCTCTGTGCCGCTTTTGCTGTCCAATGCTCCGGTGGGTTCATCAGCTAAGATTATACGCCCTCCGTTCATCAGTGCGCGGGCTACTGAAACCCTCTGCTGCTGCCCGCCGGAAAGCTGTGACGGGCGATGGTGGGTTCTGTCGTCCAGCCCCAGATCTGTTAAAAGCTCAATTGCTCTTTTCCTGCGGGCATGCTGGGGAATGCCTGCATAAACTGCCGGAACCTCAGTGTTTTCCGCCGCAGTTGCAGTGCTTATGAGGTTGTAGCTCTGGAATATGAAACCGAATTCCTCACGCCGGAGTCTGGCCAGATCGTCTTTGCCGAGGTGTGACACATCCTCTCCCATGAAAAGATATGTGCCGTCCGTGGCCTGATCCAGACAGCCGAGAATGTTCATCAGGGTGGATTTTCCTGAGCCGGAAGCGCCCATTATGGCTACAAACTCGCCCTGATGTATCCTGAGATCTATTCCGTGGAGAACCTCAACAGAGAGCTCGCCTGTTTTATATGTTTTGTAAATGCCCCGGAGGTCTATCAGGGGCATCCTGTTTCCGTTCATCAGCGCATCCCCGGCATACCCATTCCGGGAGGCCCGCCGAAGTTGTTGTTCTGAGTGGCTTTCTTGGTCTCAGACGGGTAAAGGAGCACTGTTTCTCCTTCGCTGAGACCTTCAAGCACCTGAGCCAGAATACGGTTTGTGATCCCTATTTTTACTGCCCTTGTCTCTGATGTTCCGTCAGGTTTTATAATCGTTGCTTCCGCCGCTGACAGCTGAACGGAATTTTCCTGCTGCCTTCTTTTGCGCGGCTTCTGGCCTTCTGCGGCTGTGTCATTCTCCCGCGGACGGCGTGCTTCTTCTGCCGGTTCCGCCGGGGATAAAGCTTTTACCGCCGCCACAGGCACAAGAAGCGTGTCACGGGCTGATGCTGTTATGAAGAATACTTGTGCAGTCATCTGCGGAAGAAGGCTGCGTTCAGCGTTTTCCACATCAAAGAGCGCATTGTACAGCACAACATTATTCTCCGTAGTGGGTGTGGGTTCAATGCGCCTCAGTTCTCCGTACCATCTTCTTCCCTGGCTGCCCAGAGTTGTGAAGTATGCTCTTATGCCTGTTTTGAGCTTTATGATGTCCGCTTCGGACACTTCCGTCTGAACAGTCATTGTAGTGAGATCAGCTATCTGGAGTATGGTCGGTGCTGACTGGTTGGCGTTCAGTGTCTGCCCCTGACGTGCGCTGACAGAAACCACCGTGCCGTCCATCGGAGCGTAAATTTTGGTATAGTTCAGGTTCGCCTCATCTGCTCTGAGGTCTGATTCTGTCTGTTCTATCTGCGCCTTGAGCATTTCAAGCTGTGCGGCGGCTGATTTGTGGCTGGCCTCAGCGTTCTGAACTGTTTCAAGGGTTGTGGCATCTTCGCTGTAGAGATTCTGCTGGCGTGCGAGCTGGCTCACCGCAAGAGCAAGCTGCGCTTCCCTGTCCTTAAGCTGAGCCCGCTGATAGCGGAGCTGCGCACGGCTGGCATCAACCTGAGCCATAAAAAGGGTAGGGTCGATCTCTGCCAGAAGTTCCCCTGTTTTGACTTCGCTCCCCACCTCGACATGTATTTTTGTAAGCTGTCCTGAGACCTGCGCGCCCACATCAACATAATCAAGGGGCTGCAATGTTCCCGTTGCCGATACCAGAACCTCGATATTTCCCCTCTGAACCTGTGCGGTTGCCCTTGCTGAAACGGCATTGCGCTTTGAGGAAATGTCTTTCCATAGGCTGAATGCTGTCACGGCAATGATTACCGCTATGGCGGCGGATACGGTAAAAAAAAGTACTCTTTTTGTTTTTGACGGTGCATTTTTTCTGTTCATTTCAATCCCTATCAATATAAATCATACAGGCAACAGACTTTTCTGAGATTCTGATTGCCGTATTCGTTATCAGCAATATTTGTGCCTTTGCTATGGTTTAAGGTTAATGGTTTGTAAATAAGGATAAAAAAAGTGTAACCGCTTTTGTGCAGTGTATTTTCTGCTCAAATGTGTGCAAATTATTCATACTTCTCCATTCTCCTTAAAAGCAAGAAGCCGCACCGACCTACAGGAAGCGGTGCGACTTCAAGTTATAAGACAAAATTAAACCATACTGATTCAATGACGGGTTAACTTTGCCCAGGGGTAACACTGAAATTATTTTATTGCTTTCACAGGGGCGTATGACAAAAGCATCACCAGAACGCTTCCGGAAACACTTATGATGCCGAACCAGACGCTCAGGCCTATTGCTGTTCCCCAGTTTGCAGTGCAGGGAAATACTGATACAAGAAGCAGAAGCCATCCGGCAGACCGGAGCGCGAGTTTTTCCTTTGCGCCGGGTATACCGTTTCTGAACTGCTGCCAGTGCCTGTCCAGTGTCAGTGCGAGGGCGGAAAAACCGATGAACGATATAATAAGCGACATTATTCCGTAAACCATCAGCGCGCCTCCTGCATAGCGGTATTTACAGCCGTTTTCATCTCTATGCCCGAAGTCTTCCATGCTGCGTATGCAAAAAGAACTCCAAGCCCGAAAACAGTGAGGTCAAACCCGGCAATAATCGCATTCCCCTGAACTATCGCGCTGAACAGGTTCACCTTGGAGGTGAAGGCATTCAGCACGGGCATAAGGCAGTAGAGCGCAGCGCAGAGCGTAAGCTGCTCCGTCCATGCTTTTTTTGCGGGTCTTATCAGCGGATGCAGGCAGCAGAGAAGCCACGCAGTGAAAAACATCCGTATTTCCCAGCCGGATCTTGATGCGAGATCAAAAGGGAGGAGCCTGTTTGACCAGAAATGCACGCCCGTAGCGGCGATAAGGCCTGTTATTCCGCCAATGTTAAGCACCTCGACAAGCTTTCTTCCGAAGGATTTGTCCATTGATTTGGTTTTTTTGTTTGTCCAGATTATGAGCCCCGTACCTACCATCACAGTACCTAGGGCGCCGGAGATGAAGAACAGCCATCTTGTGAATGTATCTGCAAATCTGGCAAGGTGGAGCGAGCTTAAAACATTCATAGTTGCTGCGATTTTGTTCGGGGCTTCGGTTACTGACTCTCCCATGAATCTGCCGTTTGAACCTTTATAAACAGCTTTTACGGAGGAGCCGCTCCCTCTTCCTGTTGCGGTTATGCTTTTTCTGCCGACAGGGGTTATTTCCATTATCATATTGTTTTTACCCTGATTGCTGATCGCTATACGCTCAATTTTTGAACCGAGCCTTTCCTCAGCGTCCTGCAGTATAGGGGCTAATGGAGTGAGCTTCACCCTTTCGGTTACGATTTCCGCCTGCCTCTGCTGCTGGTTCTGGGCGGGCATTCTGCGTAGGCCGTCCGTGTTCCACGGAAGCAGAATCATCATAAGCAGAACTAAACCGGAGTAGGTGATCATGATGTGGTAGGGGAGGGCGAGGACAGCGGTGAATATGTGTGCGTCTATCCATGTTCTCGTCCCTTTCTTTCTGCGGAAAGTGAAAAAGTCCGCAAAAATTCTTTTATGGATAATTATGCCGCTTATTATGGCTATGAGCATAACCATTGTGGCGGCTCCGATTATTTTTCGCCCGGTGATTCTGTCCATGCCGTAAAGCTCCACATGAAAACGGTAGAGGAATGTTCCTCCGCTTGTTTCTCTGGGGATTATGCGCTCTCCGGTCTGGGAGTCGAGGTAGTGAACTGCCATGGGTATTCTCATGGGGGATGCATCAGTCTGCTGAGTGTTCCCCGCTTCGGGCTGTTCTCTGCTTTCCGGTGCTGCTGCGCGTTCTCTTCTTTCACCTGCGGGGCGGCTGCTTTCCTCTCCGGGCTGGCGTTCCCTCCGCGGGCGTTCGGTATTCTGCGCGGCGGGCTGCTCTCTGAATGCCACCTGAGTTACCCTGCTTCTTTCTGTCGGCAGAGTTATTGACCATGATGATGATTCAGGGGCTACTCTGTCGAGGTAGTCCGCCGCCAGCATGGCTTCATTTCCCGCGGGTGCTGAGCCGTGCAGTTCCGGCTGCATCCAGTAGGTTATTTCGTTTCTGAAATATGAGTAGGTTCCTGTGAAGAAAATAGCGAAAAGGAGCCAACCTATTATCAGCCCGCTCCATGAATGGAGCCAGCCTATTGACTGACGGAATTTTTCTCTCATTGCCCGCTCCACGGAAGCAGGAGCAGACCGCCCAGAACAGCGGCGGGAATGCAGATCCCCAGCCATGCTTTAATTGTTTTAATATTTGCAAAAGTCCATATCACCGCGCATGTGTAGATGATAAAAAACAGCATGTTGCCTGTTATTGAGGCGTATCTGGCCTCAAATGGAACAAGGCGTGTGATCCATATTGCGGCAAATGCGGAAAGTATGTACCCGCCCACGATTGCCAGAAAAATACGGGAGGCTGTTTCAAGCCTGTATTTTAGTCCTGAATAGCTGGTCATTCTGACCCCCTGTAAATAAGTAATGCCTGATTTGAGGAAGCAGCCGGGAAGCGCTGCTTCCGTTTTTGCTGCCGACATGTTCTGAATCTCTGAAAAGGACGGATTTCGGGGCTTATGAGGCGAAGCCTCCAAGCATATGTCAGCATTTGGATAACAATTTTATTAGTGAGTGTCAATATTTTTCATCCCTTCTAACTTATGAAAGAATGCAGGCCTCTTTGATGAGACCTGCATGAATGTTATAAATGGTTTAGAATTTTACGTTTACTGATGCCCAGTAGCTGCGCGCTTTCTGGATTACGTTATAGTCGTTCAGATATGTGATGTCGCCTGAGTCTGCATAGCTTCCGTTTGAGTTGGCATCGTTGTAGATGACTTTGTACTTGCTGAAATCTTTATCAAGCAGGTTGTTCACACGGGCGTTGAATGTCACGTTTTCGGAAAGTTTAAGCGAGCCTCCCAGATGAAAAAGGAGAGATTTCTTGTACTTGAACTCGTGGCTTACACCGTTCAGGGTGTATGTTCCGCCTGTTCTCTCGCCGCTGTAGTTGGCATTCAGGAAAAGCATAAGTTTCGGGTTTGCATACCAGTCAAGGGTAGCATTTGCCATATGCTCAGCCGTATCGGTGAGGGGTTTGCCTTTTTCATCGCCTTTTGTGATTTCAGAATCCGTATAAGTGTAGTTAGCTCTGAAAGAAAGCCCGTAAGGAAGCTGAACCTTTCCTGCTACCTCAAGACCTTTTATCTCAGCCTCATCAAGGTTGCGCTTCTGTCTGTATGTAGTGTAGCCGCTGCCTATCTGATCCCAGCCGTCACCGAAATCAACAATTATGGTTTCTCCTGAGGCTATTTTATCTTCAAACTTGTTCATGAAGACAGTCGCGTTGAAGCTGTGTCCGGCTTTGGCTTCCCAGTAGACGGCAAGCTCGCTGTTTACGCTTGTTTCCGGCTTGAGATCCGGATTGCCGACCCACGGGCTTGTGCCCTGACCGCCGAAACCTGTTATTCCCGCATAGAGATCGCTGGCTTTGGGTGCTTTGTAGCCTGTGCTTACGCCGCCTTTTACAGCCCATTCATCGTTAATATCAACAACAGCATACACACGCGGGCTTAAGTGACCGCCGAATTCGTTGTGGTGGTCATAGCGAAGTCCGCCTGTGAGGGTAAGAAATTGAAGAGCCTTCCAGCTGTCTTCCGCAAAGAGCGACCACTGGCGGTGTTCCTGCACTGTACCCGCATCGTAGCTTCCGTCCTTGAGTCCGAAAACTCCGTCCTCCATCTCGGCATCAATATACTGACCGCCGAATATTATGTGGTGTGCTCCCAGAGGCAGTTCGTATTTTGCGTCCAGAGTGTACTGGCGTGTTTCAAGGGGTCTGTCCGCGCGGGGAAAGAGGGCTAAGAAGGCTGCTCTTTCGTCCGCTGAAAGCTGAGAAAGGAAAGCTTCATAGCTGCTTGCGGGATAAGCAGTTTTAAGATCCTGCACAAGAAGACGCTCTGACGCGGTGAGGGGCATGGAGCGCCCTTCGTTTGCTGTTTCCACATAGGAAAGCCTCAGTTCGCTCTTGCCGAGGTTCCAGTCCGCATTATGGGTAACAGACCACTGGTCGCGCCTGAACTTCATTGTTTCGTGGTAGCCGACACGCTGGTTTCTCCATATGGTTTCTATGCTGTCCACTGTTCCTAGGTTGCTTTCAGTGTTGTCATATTCCTGATTGGATGTATCGTAGTCAACCTTTATAGTGTGTGCCTTGTTCGGAGTGAAAGTAACACCGACACCGAGGTTCCATGTTTTGTTTTCCGCGGTTTTGCCCCATCCGCCGAAGCCCAGTGTGCGGTCATATGTCACTCCGTCGGGGGCTGTTACTGATTCAAGGGCAGGAGCTGATTCCTCACGGTCAAATATGCTTCCGTAAAGGCTTACACCTATTTTACCTGCTATAATGGGGCCCATTATGCTGAAACTCTGGGTGGTGTCGTCACCGAAGCCTGAATCTTCCTGAAAGTTGCGGCTGAAAGTTGCCGAACCTGTCCAGCGGTCAGCAACTTTCTTGGTTATGATGTTAATTACGCCGCCCATGGCATCCGCACCGTAAAGGGTTGACATGGGGCCTCTGATAACCTCGATTCTCTCTATCATGTCAAGAGGCGGAATATGGTTAAACTGGTTGCCGCCGAAACTGTTGGGGTATATATCCCCTATGTTGCTCTGGCGTTTGCCGTCGATCATCACAAGGGTGTAATCCGACCCCATACCCCTTATGCTGATGGTTCCCTGTCCGGTCTTGTCCACTGTTTCGCCTATGTCGATCCCTTCTATGTCCCTTACAGCGTCAAGAAGGGTGATATAGGGCTTTCTGTCCAGCTCCTCCCTTGTGATAACAGAAATGCTGGCGGGAGCATCCTTGATTTTCTGCTCGTAGCCTGCGGCGGTAACCACCACAGATTCAAGCTGGATTGTTTCCCCGGCTGATGCCGGCATCGCAAAAGCGCCTGCTGTCAGCGTCAGTGCGCATAAGCTGCGCAGTTTGGCACGTAAATTCATCAATATCCTCCGGATAAATAATTTGGGCGGTCGCTTTTAAGCGATCGTCCTGCCCCTTGGTTGCTTTCTCTCTGGTAATAAAGAGAAATTTATATATTCATTATTTTTTGAGTTTAAACACACTTTCATCACCGTGCTAATCACACATACTATTGCCGGATATGCCTTTTTGGTTAATCAGACATTTTGATAAGGCAATAGACCGCGTACCTTTTAAAGGCGCGGCAGGTAAAAAACTGAAACTTCTCTGAATCTCTTAGAACGGATTTCAAGAAACTGAGCAGACTGCTCACATGGAATTTATAATTTAATAAAAGATGAGTTAGATAATGTCAATAAAATTTTATCGATCTAAATTATATTTTTCTATTAATGCCGTCAGGCTTGTATCAGGCTTCTATGTTTTTATGAAATGCACAGCGGTTAAGATGAATAAAACCGCTTCGGTAAATTCTATCATCGCGCCCATGAGGTCTCCGGTTATACCGCCCAGGGAAAAACGGTAGAAAAAGAGGACGGAGAAAACGCAGAGAGCAAACACCAGATGAAACCATAGGAAGAACGGCAGACCGCTGAACCAGAACACGGCGATCATAAACGGAATTATCTGCAAAAGAGCGGCTTTCCCAGCGCCTTCGGCAAACATCTTTCCCAGACCCTCCCTGCGGGCGTAGGGGAGGCTGAGCATGCCGACCACCGCGGCGAAGCGCGCATATGCAGGGATTACAGCTATGAGCCATACATCTCCTGTCTGCGAGAAGGCGGACCATTTAGCGAGAAGCAGCAGCACAACAGCCACTATCCCCATGGAACCGGCGTGAGGGTCTTTCATAATCTCAAGCTTCCGCTCACGGCTCCGGTGGGAGAAGAGGGCATCCGCAGTGTCTATAAACCCGTCCAGATGGAGCGCCCCTGTCACAGCGGCGAGGTAGACGAGCATAAGCACGGGGCGGAGAAAGAAGCCGTCCGTAACATGAGATACAGCCCACAGTCCGGCGCCGATAAAAAGCCCGGTGAGCGCGAAGTGCGGAATCATAGCGGCGGGTCTGTATTCCCCGCCTGTGCGTATTCTGATTACGGTGAGAAAGGATAAAGCCTGAATGAAGCCCTTCATCATTAATCCTTGCCGGAGACGGCCGCCTCCTCAAAGGTGGCTACATCACGGATAACCGCTGCGGCCAGATCGATTATCTGCATAGCGGCGACAGCCCCTGTGCCTTCCCCCAGCCTCATGCCGAGATCGAGCACAGGCACAAGTCCGAGGTGGCGGAGCATAAGCTTATGCCCCGGCTCTTCGGAAACATGCCCCGCTATCATGTAGTCAAGGGTTTTCGGAGCTATGCATGCCGCAATGAGCGCCCCTGCTGTGGAGATTATACCGTCTATCACAACGGGGATTCTGTGGTGAGCAGCGGCGATTATTGTTCCGGCTATGGCGCCTATCTCAAACCCGCCGACTTTGGCGAGAACATCCAGCCCGTCCTTGGGGTTAGGTTTGTTTATCTCAATCCCCTGTTTGATGAGGTTTATTTTATTCAGGACTCTTTCATTTGTGAGACCTGAGCCCATGCCTGTCATCACTTCCACAGTTTCACCTGTGATGACGCTGCCGATTGCGGATGAGGGGGTGGTGTTCCCTATACCCATGTCCCCTGTGGCGACAAGGTTGAGTCCGTGTTTTCTGATCTGTTCGCTTGTAACGTCATACCCGGCGAGGATGCACTGTTTCGCCTGCTCAGCGGTCATGGCGGGTTCAGCGGAGAAGTCCTTTGTTCCGGAGGCGGTTTTGCGCTGAAAAAATTCGGCGTTCTCGGATATTACCGCATCCTCCATGGAGTGCAGCGTTCCGGCATCAGTCACGAAAACTCTGGCTCCGGCGGCGTTGGATAGGGCGTTTATAGTCGCCATGCCGCCCATGAAGGCTCCCATCATCTGCCCTGTCACTTCCTGCGGGAAGGCGCTTACCCCCTTAGCCGCTATGCCGTGATCGCCCGCCATCACGAAGACAGCGCGTTTATCAGTAACAGGTTTTAATGTGCCGTAAATTGCGCAGAGCTTTTCGGATATATCATTCAGTCTGCCCATGGCTCTGGGCGGCATGATAAGGTTTGCCGTACGCTCACGGGCTTTTTCGTAAACCGTCTTGTTGCTCTCTTTTATGTCTGTGATTATCTGCTCAAGCCTCATTTCTCCCCCTTAACATAAAGCGGCTGTCCCGCCACCATCAGTATTACTCTGTCCGCTTCGTCCGCTGTCTGTCTGTTTGCCGCCGCAGTGAGACGGACATATTCCCTCGTCAGTTTCTCGGCGGGGACAACGCCTGTGCTCACCTCGTTGGTGATTATTATCACGGGCTTGCCGCAATTCTTGAGCGCTCTCAGGAACCTTTCGGTATATTCAGCCGCAGGTTTCTTGTAATACAGAAGATTATTGATCCAGAAAGTCAGACAGTCCAGAACAATTATATCATTTTCCTCTGCCGCCTCTGTGAGTGCCTCATCAAGCTCCAGAGGCTCCTCGTAAGTGGTGTGGGTTTCGTCCCTTTCCTGTCTGTGTTTTTCTATTTTGAGCCCCATTTCGCTGTCGGTCACTTCCGCTGTTGCGATATAGGCTTTTTTAGAATACTTTTCAGCAAGCTTAAGGGCATAGGATGTTTTGCCCGTTCCCGCGCCGCCCGTTATCAGTGTGATCATAATTTATCTCCGTAAAAACAAAATTATTGTATGACAAGATCATTCTTTACGCTATAAAACATTATTATTTTAAAGGGGGAAACCCACGTGAAGCAGGGAAAACACGGCGGAGACATATATAAAGCGGCGGCAGAACTTAATGTGTCTCCGGCAGAAATAAGAGACTACAGCGGGAATGTGAGCCATATTCAGCCGAAGTGCCTCAGCGGGCTTAACCTGCCTGAGCTTATTTCAGTTCTGCCTGAGCCTGAATCCCGCACACTGAGAAGTGCGTACGCCGCTTCCATTGGGGTGAATCCTGAGAATATCTGCGTGACGGCGGGTACTACGGAAGCCATCGAAAAGATATGCCGTATATTTTCGGGCAAAAGGGCACATATTGCGCTCCCTGCCTACTCCGATTATGAGTATTTCTGCCGTATGTACGGAGTCAGTGTGAAGACCCATCCTCTGCTCGCTCCGGCGGTTCTCAGCTTTATCTGTAATCCTGGCAACCCCACAGGGCGCACAACAGCCCGCAATGACCTGCTGGCGCTGATAAATGACAACCCGCAGACGATGTTTGTGGTTGATGAATCCTATATGCCTTTCCATGTTAATGAGCCTGATTTCACGCTGAAAAACTGTCTTTATGACAATCTCGCCGTTCTGCGGTCATTCTCCAAAATCTTCGGTGTGCCGGGGCTGAGGCTCGGTTTTGTTATTTCAGGCAATACAGGGCTTATCGAAAAAATCAGCGGGTTTATGCCTCCCTGGAGCGTGAACAGCGTTGCTCAGGCTGCGGGTATGCTCCTTTTGAATGAAGACACCGCCGGAACAGCCGCCAAAACAGCAAAACTCAAGAAGGCTTTTCTCCCTGAGCTTGACAGGTTCGGCTGGCTGGAGCCTCTGGAATCGGACGTGAACTTCATACTCTGCCGTCTGCACGGGGTGAGCTCCGGGGACGTTTTCAGCAAATGTTTCCGCCAGAAGGTGCTTATCCGTGACTGCGCCAATTTCACCGGGCTTGAGGGTGAGCATATACGCTTTTCTGTGCGGGGAGATATGCGGCCTTTGATCGATGCTCTGGAGAATGTGCTGTGACGCAGTTTATCAGCCTTAATCTTGTTTCCGCCGCCATAGCATTTTTTCTGGATGATATTTTCGGCGATCCGAGAACAGGGCTCCACCCTGTTGTCCTCATGGGCAGACTTAACAGATTTCTGGAAAAATACCTGTACGGACTTGGGTTTGCGGGCGGAGTGATCTTAACTGCCGTTTCCGCTGCGTTGTGGACATCTGCCGCTGCGGTTCTGCTGCACTTTGCATACGGCTTTCATGTGTACGCGTTTGTTTTGTTAAACTCAGTCATCATATACACAGCCGTAAGCGCAAAATCCATGAAGCAGCATGCAATGAGGGTTTATGAACCGCTCACGGCGGGCGATCTCCCCTCAGCCGGGCATGAACTGTCCATGATAGTAAGCCGTGATACCCAAGGGATGGATGAGGCGGCGGTTGTGAAATCCGCAGTGGAATCAGTGTCCGAAAACTATACCGACGGCGTGCTTTCACCCCTTTTATACGCTGTTTTCGGAGGCGGTGCGGGGGCTGTTTTCTTCAAGGCTGTCAGTACGCTGGACTCCATGATCGGCTATAAAAACGAAAAATATATAAATTTCGGCAGGTTCGCCGCCCGTCTTGATGATGTGCTTAATTTCATTCCGGCGAGGCTTTCCGTGCTGATAATCGCTTTTTCAGCCCCTTTCTGCGGCATGAGTATGAAAAACACTCTGAAAACTGCCCTGAAATACAGGCTTGCCCATGACAGCCCAAATTCCGCGCACTCCATGTCTGCCTTTGCCGGAGCCCTGAATCTTCGTCTCGGCGGTTCTGTATCATATTTCGGCAGGGTTAAGGACAAGCCATTCATGGGGGACGGAACAGGGGAGCCTGCGCCGGAGAAGATAAAAGAGGCGGTAAAGCTGTTTGAAACTGCGGCGGTGTTTGCCGTTGCCCTGTGTGTTGCCGTTTACTTCGTGCTGAGGTATTACGGCGGGTGTCCGCTGGCATGCGCATAGCGGCTCCGTCATTCATAAAAAAAGCTGACAGGATTACAAATGTCCGCTTCCTGCAAGGGCTTGTGGATGAGGTGGAGCTTTTGTATATGTCAAGCATGTACATGGGTGACGAACCCGATCCGGCGGAGGTGGCGGAACTTGCGGCGACCGGGATGCGGTTTAATGTGCATATGCCTTATGACATTGATCTTTCCGTAAAGGAAAACTGGTCTGTGATAGAACGGTTTGCTGAGCTTCTCAAACCGCTGAACGCATACACGCACACGATCCATATTCAGCATCAGGAGAGTTTTTTCAGGAACCTCACAGAGTTTGCAAGGAAATCAGCCGTACCCCTGTCTGTTGAAAACGGAGAGGATGATGCGCATCTTTTCAGCAAACTGGCGGGAGCAGATGCGGCAATATGCGCCGATTTGGGGCATGTTCTCCATTACGGCGGAAAAGTTGAGGATATAATCAGGCGCTGGAGCATCGACATAGGCCTCATTCACCTGCACGGCTCCGACGGAATGCGTGACCATCAGAGCCTGAAGCACATAGACAAGAAAACGCTCCGCCTGATTAAAAGCTTTGCGGAGCTTCAGGACATCACAGTCTGCGTTGAGGTTTTTGAGGAAGAAGCCTTCCTTGAATCCCTTGATATTCTACTAAGCCTTTAAAATCGCTGTGGAGAGATACCCCGCTGATTCTCCGGGAACTTCCGTGAGCAGGTTGAAGATCTGTTCATCCTCCATTGTCACACGCTGAAAAAGGTACGCCTCACTGAGGCTGTTTTTCCGCACAAATTCCGTAAGCACTCCGAGCCTTTTATGTACCTTCATCAGCACAACGGAAGTGAAGCGGCGTGTCAGCTCAAGGAGTTCCTCATCGGTATCCGGCATTTCAGCCACGCAGAATGAGCCGTCCTTCTCGCACAGGGGCAGATTCATCCTGTTTGCGGATGCGGAGAAAGCGGAGATTCCCGCTATCATTTTCGTTTCTATATTTTTTGCCTTAAGCTTATCCCGCAGATAATTGAATGTGCTGTAAACAGGCGTATCGCCGATTGTGACGTAGCTGATTGTTTTTCCTTCCGCTGCCAGCTTTTCCATCTCTGTGGCAAGGGCGGTGTATCTGGTATCCAGATCAGCCTTATCTCCCGTCATGGGGAAGTAATACCAGAGGATTTTTTCTTCCGGCACATAGTTTTTCACTATGTCGCCCGCTATGCTCCGCCCTGTTTTATCGGACTGGGGAACTATGACCACATCTGATTTTTCCAGAGTTTTAACCGCCTTTACCGTAACAAGTTCAGGATCGCCCGGTCCGAGACCGATTCCGTAAATAAGCATTATAAGCACCTCAATAATCCCAAGCTTATAAAAAAGAGCGGCGGTTTGTCCATAAATTTATCGGGGAAAAGGCATTTTAAAGAGCCCGCACCGCAGTCAGCGCGGCACGGGCTTAAGAATGGCAGAATCTACAGGAAAACCTGTATCAGAAACATAAGCACGGCAAAGGGAACTGCCCCTGCGGCGCTTATGGAAACTTTTCGGGGAATATAGGCCAGCATGAGCACAAGCACACTGCCGGAAACACTCATGCAGCCGAACCAGGCTGTGAGTCCGATGGATATTTTATACTGCTGAACGCAGGGTACGGCGGAAACAATAAGCAGAACCCACCCGGCGAGCATAAGGGCTGGTTTCAGCTTAGGGCTGAACTCTCTGTCAGTTATCTGCGCACGGTGCTTGTCCGCGGCAAGGGCTATCAGGCTGAACCCTGTGAAGGTGAGAGCAATGGTGATAAGACCTGCAAACATTATTTCGCCTCCTTTCCGGAAACTATTACTGCGGTGACGGCAAACAGAACTCCGGCAGCAAGTGCGGTGAGATCAAACCCCGCCACGACCATGTTTCCGGCAGAGAAAGCCTTAAAGAGGTTCATGGACGAAGTGAGGGCATTCACTGCGGGAATGAGAGCGTACAGCCCGGCGCAGAGCCATAGCTGGTCAACCCATGCCTTTTTTCTGTCCCGTATTGCGGGGTGGATGAAGGTCAGCGCCCACACGCCGAAAAATGCCCAGAGTTCAAGACTCATACGGTTTTCAGCGGCAGCGGGCACAAACCTGTTCGCCCAGAAGTAGGCGGCTGTGGCTGCGGCAAGGCCTGTGATCCCGCCTATATTCAGCACCTCAACCAGCTTACGCCCGAACGGTTTATCTGCGGCTTTTGCCTTCTTCTGTGTCCAGATTATGAGTCCAGTGGCGGTCATCACCGTGCCCATCACCCCTGAGATAAAAAACAGCCAGCGCATGAAAGTGTCCGCAAAACGCGCCACATGAAGGGTGCTGAAAGCATTGAAAATGGAATAAGCCGCTGACACAGGCTCACTCGTCATCTCTCCATAGAACCTGCCGTTGCGCAGGTTGTAGCTTACTACTGCTTCCGCGCTGCGGCTTCTGTCCGTGTAAGTGATTTTGTCACTTCTGGAAGGCACAAGCTGAGCCGTCATATTGCGTCTGCCCGGATTGCTGATATATATCCTGCCGATTTTTTCGCCGAGCCTCTCCTCTGCGTCTTTCAGGAGAGGAACAAGGGAAACGGGCGGATACGCTTCATAATCGGAAGGGATAACCTCAACAGGCTGAGACATCATTTTTGCGCGCATCTCTTTATATTCCCTCAGAAATTCCTCTGTGTTCCACGGCAGAAGTATCATCATCAGAAGAAGCAGACCGGAATAGGTGATCATTATATGGTATGGCAGGGCAAGAACCGCTGCGAATATGTGAGCATCGATCCATGAACGCACACCCTTGTTCCCGCGGAAAACGAAGAAATCCTTGAATATCCTCTTATGGAGTATGATTCCGGTGATTATGGCTATGAACAGTGCCATTGTGGCTATGCCGATTATCCAGCGGCCGAGGGTTTTGTCCATGCCGTAAAGCTCTATGTGAAAACGGTAGAGAAATTCGCCGCCATGGGTTTTGCGGGCGTTTGTGTTTTCCCCTGTGGAAGCATCAAGAAAGTTCTGCGTTATTTCGGGACGTATGCCGTATTTCGGGTCAATCCTGAGCACACGCCAGGATGCCTCTATGGTTTTTGTGCGCTCATCCGGCAGGGCGATCAGCCATCCTGCGGCTTCATCAGGTGCGTTATTTTTCAGGTAGTCCACAGCCTTGTCCACGGCAGCAGGATCAAATTTTACCGACCCGTGGGTCTCCGGCTGCATCCAGTGGGTTATCTCATGACGGAAATATGACAGGGTTCCTGTGAAAAATATCACAAATATCAGCCAGCCGAGTATAAGCCCGCTCCATGTGTGCAGCCAGCCCATTGACTGGCGGAATTTCTCCTTCATGCTGCACCCCGCAGGAGGAGTATAAGCCCGCAGACAGCGGAAGGAATCCCCACGCCGAGCCATGCGAAAAGAGGCTTTTTAACAGCGAAAACCCATATAAAAACGCAGGTGTAGATGAGAAAGAAAATCATATTAGCGGTCAGAGCCGCAGTCTTAGGATCATAAGGCAGAAGCCCCGTTAAAAGAAGGGTAAAGGCGGCGCAGCCCCAGTATCCTCCGAGCACAGCCAGCACAGTGCGGGATGCCACATCCAGCCTGTAGACCGTTTTTGCGGAATAATTAAACATTTATTTCCCCCGATTCAAACAGTATTTAGCAGGTATTAAAAACCTGTGGGGGTATATTAACGGAATATTAGATAAGATCAATAAAATTTTATATGACTAATTAAGTGCGTTCCATATCATGCTTGCTGTTTGAGAGAGTATTCGTTAAGTTCGTATAAAAGAGGGGAAAAATGGCAAAATCCATCATGTTTCAGGGAACAGGTTCAGGTGTGGGCAAAAGTCTTCTTACTGCGGGTTTTTGCCGTCTGCTGAAAAATATGGGTCTGCGCGCGGCTCCGTTCAAATCCCAGAATATGGCGCTCAACGCCGGAGTAACGGCGGACGGCCTTGAGATGGGCAGGGCGCAGATTCTGCAGGCGGAGGCAGCGGGAGTGATCCCCGATGTACGCATGAACCCCATTCTTCTCAAACCGCAGGGTGAGGCTAAGTCCCAGCTTGTGCGTATGGGAACGGTTGCGGGCGTTTATTCCGCAAGGGACTACTACACGCTTTCGGCCGAAAATTTCTCCATAGCATCTGGTGCTTACGATTCCCTCGCATCTGAATATGACATCATAGTGATTGAGGGGGCAGGCAGCCCTGCTGAAATTAATCTCCATAAGACAGATATAGTCAACATGCGCATGGCGGAATACGCCGGGGCAGGCGTACAGATAGTTGGCGATATAGACCGAGGCGGCGTTTTCGCATGGATGAAAGGCACTTACGACCTTCTGCCCACTGATTCGGCAAAGCTGGTTAAAGGTTTTATAATAAATAAGTTCCGCGGAGATAAAACCCTGCTGGAACCCGGAATAAAAATGTTTGAGGAGCTTGTTCCCGTTCCGGTGACAGGGGTTATGCCCTATATGCGCCTTTCCCTTGAGGAGGAGGATTCGCAGGACATTCAGTCAGACACGGAAAAGGGCGAAGTGAGGATTGGCATCATCCGTCTGCCGTACATCAGCAACTTCTCAGACTTTGCCGCGCTGAAAGCAATGAGGAGTGTTCAGGTAATTTATGCCGTGAAGCCCCATGAGCTGAACGACTGCGATGTGGTAATAATTCCCGGCAGCAAGCACACTGTTTATGATATGAACTTCCTGCGGGAAACCGGATTTGACGATGCAGTGAGAAAGGCGGCAGTGTATAAGCCAGTCATCGGCATATGCGGCGGGTTTCAGATTCTTGGGAAATATATTTCAGACCCTGACGGAATAGAAGGGGAAAAGGGCGGAACGGAAGGTCTGGGGCTTATTGATGTATCTACAGTGATTACAAAACAGAAAGAGCTTATACATAAACAGTATAAAGGACAAAATGCATGGGAAGGACTGACCCTCACCGGATATGAAATGCACATGGGCAGAACGGAAACAGGCGCCGGAACCTCGGTTCTTGCCGAAAACGGTGTCTGCACCGCAAAGGGAAGGGTGTTCGGAACATATCTCCACGGTTTTTTTGAACACAGCGGAAATATTAAGGCGCTGAACAGCCTCCTCGGCACTGTGTTTGAGGAAACCGACTATATCAATGAGAAAGAGCGCCAGCTTAACCTGCTTGCGGAAACCATAAAGCAAAACTGTGATACGGACCTGATATTGAAGGAGATTTTATGAAGCTTTCATATTACCCTTTTTTAGTGAATATAAGGGGCAAGAGGCTTGTTTTCATAGGCGGAGGCAAGGTCGCCGAGAGGAAGATCGCCTCCCTCAGCCGCATGGAGCCTGAGATAAGGGTGATAGCACCTTCAGTAACAGACGGCATAAGGGATAACGTCAGGGTTGAGAAGGTCTTAAAGCCTGCATCCGCAGAGGATATACGCGGTGCGGACTTTCTTTTTATCTGCACGGATGACAGAGAGCTGAACCGTGAGTTTGCCATAGAGGCAAAGATAAAGAACATACCCGTTAATGTGGCGGATGATCCGGATATGAGCGATTTTCACCTTCCGGCGGTATATGTGGAGGAGGACACGGGAACGGTTGTTTCGGTATCCACACAGGGGCAGGAGCCTTCGTTCTCCAAAAAACTGCGGGACAGGATTGCGGCGTTTCTGGAAAAAGGGTGAACGGATGAACGGCTTTGTCATAGGCGCGGAAAAGAGCGGCTCAGGGAAAACCACCCTGACCACGGGAATAATCAGGGCTTTTGCGAACTCCGGCAGGAAAGCCGCAGCATTTAAATGCGGGCCTGATTACATCGACACCCGCCACCTGACAAAAAGCGCCGGACATCCGGCCGAGAACCTTGATACTGTCATGCTTGATAAAGCGGCGGTGAGGCAGATTTTTGCCGATGGCTGCGCCGGGCGTGATATTGCAGTGGCAGAAGGGGTAATGGGCTTTTTTGACGGTGTTGATCATGCAGATTTCAAAGGCAGCACATACGATATTGCCTCAGTTCTCGGTCTGCCCGCCGTGATTGTGCTGAACGCAGCCTCCTGCTCATACACCTTGGCCGCTTTCCTGAAAGGTATTCAGGCTCTGAGCAGAGATGCGGAGACAGCAGGTGTTATAATAAACAACACAGCCTCCCTTAACCATGAGCGGCTGATAACCGATGCCGTTAAGTACCATACAGGTCTGCCTGTTTTCGGCAGTGTGCCGAGGCAGACTGAACCCCTTGTGCAATCCCGCCATCTGGGCATAGCCACCGCTCTGGAAACCGAAGAGGCTTACTACGAAAAATGCGCAGAACTGGCGCAAAGCTATATTGATATAAACGCCCTTGCCGCCCTGAAAGTGAACAAACCGCTGACAAAAGCCCGCAACGGATACCCTGAACCGGATAAGCTGTGCGCAGTTGCCTTTGACAAGGCTTTCAGCTTTTATTACGAGGCAAACTTCCGCGAACTCAGAAAAAGAGGGTATGAACTCTGCTTCTTCTCCCCCCTGAAAGAGGAAACGGTGGACAATGCCGATCTGGTTTACATAGGCGGCGGCTACCCTGAGCTTTACGTAAGGGAGCTTGAGGGGCACGGAGCAATGCTTGACTGGCTGCGGGAGTATTCCCTCAGCGGCGGGCGGATGATTGCTGAATGCGGAGGCATGATGCTCCTGACGGAAGGCATTAATATTGAAGATGAGTTTCACCGTATGGCAGGTGTGTTTGATGCCGAATGCCGCATGACGGACAGACGGCAGGCTCTGGGTTATGTGCGTGTTGCTGACAGTGCGCAGCTTAACGGGCTTGTGGGGCATGAGTTCCACTATTCCGTGCTTGAAAACGTGCGGGAGAAATACATTTTTCAGCTTGAAAAAGTCACTTCAAAGGCGCGGTCTGAGGACGGCTTCCTTAAAAATAACACACTGGCGGGCTATGCACATTTTCATTTCGCCTCAAACCCGTCTCTGCTGGATTTCATACTGAAATAAGGAGTTTTTATGGATAAAGGTTTAAGTATAGAGAAGGAAAGCTTTGAAATAATAGATTCGCTGATTGATCTCTCCCGTTTCAGCGAGGCGGAGAAGCTCATTGTACGCAAGCTTGTTCATACCACAGGCGACCCGGAATTTGCTGAACTGACCCGCATTCATCGTCTGGAGGCAGGGGTTGAGGCTCTCAGGAACGGAGCGCCGATAATAACAGACGTAACCATGGTCACAGCCGGAATAACCAAGAGGTATCTGGGTGAAAGCGGCAATGAGGTTCTATGCTTCATCAGCGAGCCGGAAGTGATCGCAAAATCAAAGGAACTTAACCTCACCAGAGCGGAAACGGCGATTGTTTATGCCGCGGAGAAATATCCCGAAGCGGTTTATGCCATAGGCAATGCGCCCACTGCGCTTTTGAAGCTCATCGAACTGACTGAGGCGGGCAGAATGAACCCTGCGTTTGTGGCGGGGCTGCCTGTGGGGTTTGTGAAGGCCGCTGAGTCAAAGGAGCTTCTTATGCAGACTGACATCCCCCATGTTTCAAACAAAGGGGCAAAAGGCGGAAGCCCGTGCGCCGCGACAGTGATTAACGGTCTGCTTCTTCTTCGGGCGGGTTTATAACCACAAAATGGATTTTAAGCATAAGACAGGCGTTCAGTTTTTCCTTAAAGCCGCTCCCTTCGCCGCTGTTTTTTGAAACCACGCATCCTGCACCGAGCTCACGGCAGAGCGCGGCGTTAAACTCCGTGGTGAAGGGACCCTGCATGGCGATTATTCTTGAACGCTCAAACCCCGACTGCACACATTTTTCAATGGACTTTTCATAGGGCAGAATCCGCACCCAGCCGATATGGGCAAACTCTTTGAACAGGTGAATATTGTTGCTGCCGGTGGTGAAAAGAATCCGCCTGAAATCAGCTTCCCGCAGGAAACCGGCTGCTTCCTCATAGCCTGAGAAGACGTGAACAAGGTCAGTCTCCTCTATCTCCTCTGTCTTTCTAACCAGACTGGTGTACGGTATGGCGCATCTGTCTGCGACAGTTTTTGCAGTTGCGGTTATCTCCGCCGCATGAGGGTGTGTGGTGTCTATTATTTCAGCTACATGGCGGTTTCTGATGAAGTTTTCCATGGTTTCTTCACTGAAACGGATCTTCATCACATTATCCGGGTATCTGAGGCGGAATTCCCTCTCGCCGTAATCAGTGGCGAGGGTGATGATGAAATCCTTTCCCCTGAGCCCCTCAACAGCTTTGTGCGTGGCGGATGTTCCGCCCAGAACCAGTATCAAACCTATTCTCCGTATTTATCGGTATACCCGCGCGGGGTGACGAGTCTGCCGTTTTTTATCACTGTTTTTTTACAGCCGATTATCAGAACAGTGCTCATATCAAGCTCTTCCGTGTTAAGCTCCGACAGCCTGCCCACCCAGAGCGTTTCCCCCTCCCTGTGGGAGTTGCGCACATACCCGCAGGGCAGATCCCCCCTTGAGGAGAAAACTTTCAGCGCATGCTCTATCTGTTCCATCCGTTTTCTGCTTCTGGGGTTGTAGACTGCGCACACGAAATCCCCTGCGTTCACAGCGTCTATCCGCCTTTTGATCACCTCCCACGGTGTCAGCAGGTCAGACATGGAGATAACTGCCAGATCATCCGCAACAGGTGCGCCCAGACGTGCAGAAGCGGCGAGGGCGGCGGTTATGCCCGGTATAACTTCTATAATATCAGTATCTGCCGCTTTTTCGTAAACAAGGGAGGCAAGGGAATAAAGCGAGGCATCCCCTCCGCAGACAAGGGCAACCTTTTTCCCTGCCTGTGCGGCTTCCAGAGCCTTTTCCACCCGTTCAGTCTCCCTGGTCATGCCGTTGGTGAACACTTCAGCTTCGGGGGAAATGTATTCCGCCACCGCCTCGACATACGGCATATACCCGCAGACGAAATCAGCATTTCTCACTGCGTTCAGAGCGGCCGGAGCTGTGTAGTCCGTTTTGCCGGGGCCGGTTCCCGCTACGAAGAGCCTGCCCTCAGCCATTGAGGTTTTCCTTAACTATTGCCACAGTTACAGTGCCCATGACGGTGCGGGGGAGGACAAGAACAGGGTTGACCGCTGCCAGTATGGCGGACGGTTCTGCCACGCCGGGAATACCGAAATGCTTCATGGGAGCTTCATGTTCTGTAAAACAGTACAGGCTGTTTTTATATGCCTTTTCAGGAAGGAAGCGGACATAGATATTAAGCTCCTTTACTGCCTCAAGGAGCCCCTGTTCATCCTTCTTCACCCATGCGGATGCCGCAAGGCGCAGTTCTTTTGTGCCGATTCCCGCCAGTGCGCATGCTCCGTGAACAGCGTGTATTATCTCAGCCTTTGACGTGCCTTTGCGGCAGCCTATGCCTATTATGTGTGTTCTGTTAGCCTCTGTGGCGGTGGTGATTACGGGCACTGCTCCTGTTATGGATGCCACAAAATGGGCGAGGCTGTTTGCTCCTCCCTCGTGTCCTGCTATGGAGCTTATGGCGAACCTGCCCACTTCGTCACAGGTGACCACTGCCGGGTCAGTATGCTTTGACTTAAGATGCGGTGCGGTCATGCGGGTAACTATACCGTGCGCCATGACAGCCGTTATGCCTCTGTATGAACCGTCCATAAGGCGGGTGAAGCATTCCTTGAGCGCTTTGTAAGGCACTGCGCCGTATTTTCCGGCTATCTCCTCCGGCAGGAAGAGATCAAAGCCTGCCTCTTTTGCTATTAACGCGGCGAGTTCCGCCCCTTTTTCCGTTACTGCTATAACCGCTGTCTTACGGGCGTGTTCCATGAGAAAAATCCTTATCGTACAGTTTGGAGTAAGATCCTTTGCCGCCCAGTGCGTGTCCTATTATCACCAGCGCATGCTTGGTTATACCGCTCTCTTTTATTTTTTCACCAAGGTCGGTGAGTGTTCCCCGCAGAATGCGCTCATCAGCCCAGCTTGCACGATAGACTGCCGCCGCAGGGGTGTCGGGGCTCCAGCCCTTTTTTATGAAGGTGTCCGCAATGTCCGCGAACCTGTCCACGGAGAGATAAAAGCAGAAGGTTCCGCCGTGTGAGGCGAGGCGTTCCATGCTCTCATCCTCAGGCACAGGGGTTCTGCCCTCTATGCGGCTTATCACCACTGTCTGGGAAATTTCCGGCAGAGTCAGCTCATTCCTGAGAGAAGCAGCGGAGGCGAAAAGCGCTGTCACGCCGGGGATTATCTCATACCTGATTCCCAGAGCATCCAGTTCCTCCATCTGCTCATTCAGAGCGCTGTAGATTGACGGGTCGCCCGTATGGAGGCGTGCGACGCTGTGCCCCTTTTCTATGGCTTTCTTTGTCACTTCTATAATCTCATCCAGATTCATGGATGCGGAGTTGTATATGTCAGCGGTTTTTGTGCAGTGGGTAAGAATATCCTCTGAGACCAGACTGCCCGCATATATAACCGTTTCGCATTTTTTGATTGTGTTTATCCCTTTGAGGGTAATCAGTTCCGGGTCACCGGGACCTGCGCCTATGAAGTAGACTTTTGCCATTTATTCACCTGTTTTTCTTATTCCAATTATGCAGGAGAGAGCATCCTCCGGGATCGGCTCATCCGGCGTTATTTTGTGTATTATCTCATTATCAAGACTGAGGTTTGCGGCCACCCAAAGTTCAAAGCCTTTTATCAGACGGCTGTTTTCCTCCAGAATTTTTTTCGGATTATTAACTTTGTCGCAGATGATGAGAAACTTATCCGCACCCACTGCCTTTTCACTGTCAAATCCGCCGCGTCCGTGGGCTGAGAGAAAAACAGCGTCCTCCCACGGTTCGGCTATGGCTGCGAATGCCGCCTGAACAACGCTTACACCCTCTATTACCCTGACATTTTCCCTGCCGAACTCCCTCACAACGGATTTTGCGAGGCTGAAAAATCCCGCATCCCCCGTGACAAGCACACCTATGCGCAGGCCTCTGTTGGTTCTTATAAATTCCAGAGTGCCGCTTATCAGCGGTTCCGGTTCGTGGTAGGGTACACTGACCCAGCTTCTGAATCTTTCCGCTCCTACAGCGAGGTCTATTTCGCTGAGCGCTTTTTTCGCCTTCCCCGTGAGCATGTCAGGGTGTCCGGTTCCGGTGGAGATTATGTATATATCAGGCACTGCAGGTTCCTATGAGATCACCTTTCATATTAAACAGAAGAACATCCGTCCTCTTAAAGCCGTAATCCATCCTCACGCGTCCGCTTATCAGTTCCGCTATTCTGCCGAAGCCTTCCGGATGAGTGAGGCAGATCTCCTCTACCGTGTTGAAGTCTCCGCTGAGACTAAGAGCCCTGCTCACAAACCCCTGCGCCTGCGGTGAAGCGGCTGAGTGGGTGTTGTAATGCCCCATGGCGAGTTTGGCGAGCTTACCCGGATGTCCGGCGAGTGTGACCTCACTTACGCCCTTTGAGCGCAGATAGCTGAACGCCTCACCGAAGTAGTTGCTTACCATCACCGCCTCATCATCAGGATAAACGGCCTGAAGGTGTTTTTCGCCTATTTTGCCCGCAACAAGTGTTATGTGTCTGTTTTCGGCGAGTTTGACATCAATTTCGCACTTAAAGGAATCCACAAGTGCATCCACGCTCATGGGGTGAACAATCCCCGTTGTGCCGATTATGGATATACCGCCTGTTATCCCTATGCGCTCATTGAATGTACGCTCAGCGAGCCTTTCCCCTTCGGGTACGGATATTGTCACCACCGCACCGTTTTCTGTCCCTATGACTTCGCGGACATTCTGCTCAATCATCATGCGCGGCACAGGGTTTATTGCCGCTTCTCCCACAGGGATTTGCAGGCCGGCCTTGGTTACTCTGCCTACGCCTCTGCCCCCTGTGATTTCGATTCTGCCGCTGCTGTTCAGCCGCACACTGGCGTGTATCTCCGCCCCGTGGGTAACATCCGGGTCATCGCCCGAATCCTTTACGGCAAAAGCGCCCTCTGCCGAGCAGCTTACGGGTATTCTCATTCTGCTGCCGTCCGGCATGATCACATCCGCGCAGTCAGTCATTATGCCGCTTATGATCAAGGCTGCGTGTGCTCTTGCCGCCGCCGCTGCCGCTGTGCCTGTGGTAAATCCTTTTCGCATTTTGAGATGGTGTTCCGAAATAAAATATGTGTCAAGGAGAATTATATTGACTTATCCGCCGCGTTTGGCCGAAAATGCGTCTGATATACGAGGTGGAGACAGAAACAGGGAATTTGGTTAGAATCCAAAACAGTCCCGCTACTGTAACCGGAACGAACCCGCGTAAGCCACTGTCCGTTAAAAGGATGGGAAGGTGCGGAATTAGGCGGCATTTTTAAAATGCCGTGCCGGAAGTCAGGATACCTGTTCTGTTTGAACTTTACGAGGATGAAGGCACCAAAATATGCCCCCCCGCAGGATTTCCTGTCGCACCCGTATAAAATCCCAATTTTTTTTAAAGGAGGAGTATGTGAAGCACATATTCGCAGTGTTCCTTGCCTTTCTCGCTTTTACGGGCGCAGTTCAGGCATCAGGAGGAGAAAAGGTAATGGAAGAGAAATCAGCAATCGTAATCGCATCATTCGGCACAACTTATGAAACAACTCTGGAGCCGATACTTGCCCTTGTGAGGGAAACTCAGCTTAAATATCCGGGAACGCCTGTGCGTCTGGCTTTTACCTCAAATGTAATCCGCAGGATATGGAATGAAAGAGCCGCTGACACGGCTTACCGCAGGGCGCACCCTCAGATTCCCGAAATGCTTTACGGCATTAAAAATGTTCTGGGCGTTATGGCGGATCTTCAGAACCTCGGCTACAGGAACATAGTTGTTCAGCCCACTCTTATAACGGACGGTGAGGAGTTCGCTGATATGACAGCTTATGTTGATGCCCTTGCCTCCATAAAAACACTTAAACCCAGACTCCAGCCCTTCGTTGCTGTGGGCATAGGCAAACCCCTCACCGGGGCTTACTCTCACGCAGAGCATCTGGAAGTGCTGGCTAAGGTTCTGGAATCAGACATTAAACAGGCAAAAGCAGCAAAAGCGGCTCTTGTTTACATGGGGCACGGTAATGAGCATATGTCTCAGGGGGCTTACTACGAGCTTGAGCTTATACTTAACCGCATGTACGGCGTTCCTGTTGCCATTGGTCTGGTGGAGGGTCTGCCGGATTATGACTCCGTTCTTGAAAAGCTCACTGCCAAAAAGGTTAAAAACGTAATCCTCAGACCGCTTATGTATGTGGCGGGCGACCATGCGGAAAACGATATGGCCGGTGATGAGGAAGATTCATGGAAAGTAATGCTCACGAAATCAGGGTTCAATGTCACCCCTGTGCTGGAAGGCCTCGGCCATAAGGCAGCCGTGAGGCAGATTTTTATAAACCATCTTGAAGCCGCAGCAAAAGAAGCGGGGATAGAGCTTAAATAGTATGAATAAAATATCAGTAAGATCCCTTACCAAGGTTTTCGGCAGACAGACTGCCGTTGACGGAATAAGCTTTGATGTGGAGGAGGGGAGTATACTTGCTCTCCTCGGTCCCAACGGGGCAGGTAAAACAACCACGATAAACATGCTGACCGGGCTCACGATTCCCTCTTCCGGCGAAATATGCTACGGCGGAGAGATCTTCGACCCGCAGAGCAGACGGATTAAGCAGACAATCGGCGTTGTTCCCCAGCATAACAATGTGGACAGGGATCTTACTGTGTATCAGAACCTCAAGACCCATGCGATTCTGTTCGGCGCTGACAATATCAAAAGCAGGATAGAAAAAGCGCTGGAGTTTTCGGGTCTTTCCGACCATGCGGATAAAACAGCCGGAAACCTCTCCGGCGGGATGAAACGCAGGCTGATAATTGCCCGTGCCCTTCTGCATGAACCTTCCGTACTTTTTCTGGATGAGCCTACTGTGGGGCTTGATGCCTCTGTCCGCAGAACCATGTGGGACTTCATACGCAGCATAAATCAGGAAAAGCGATGTACAATCCTCCTTACAACTCACTACATAGAGGAAGCGGAACTGCTCTCTGACCGTGTGATGATTATGGATAAGGCTAAGATTGTCACAGAAGGCACAGCAGCAGAGCTTAAGGCAAAGGTCGGCAAATGGGCGCTTGACATCTACAGAAACGGCAAAACGGTAACAGAGTTCTTCGAAACCCGTGAAGCTGGGCTTGAGCAGCTCGCCTTGCTGACTGAAACCGCCGGAATAAGGGAAACCAACCTTGAGGATGTCTATCTCACCATCACAGGAAGGAGGATAGACGCATGAACGGCATAAAAGGGGTTTTATACCGCGAAACCAGAGTTCTGCGCAGCAGGTTCTGGAAGGTCCTCGTCTCATCCGCCGTATCGCCTTTTCTGTTCCTTCTTGCCTTCGGGTACGGAATAGGGCGGTTCGCCTCTGTTGACGGTGTTAATTATCTTACGTTTCTTATACCCGGACTGATTGCCATGAGCAGCCTGAACCAGAGTTACGGTATTTCAGGCGAAATAAATATTTCCAGATTTTACTTCAAGGTTTTTGACGAATACCTCCTTGCTCCTGTGAGCAGATGGGAGATAGTGGCGGGCGAAATGCTCTACGGTGTCATCAAAGGGCTTATCCCTGTCGGCATTATTCTTCTTTACGGAGTTATTGCCGGAGCGGGGCTTAAAATCAGCCCGATGTTTGTGCCTGTGATGTTTGTTCATCTTGTTGTGTTCTCTCTGCTGGGGATAATTGTAGCCCTTGTGGTTAAAAACCACGGAGATCAGATGTCGGTGAACACTTTTGTGATAACACCTATGATATTCCTCTCAGGCACTTTTTACCCGGTGGATAAAATGCCTCTCATCGCAAAGCTGATAGCGCATATTTCCCCGCTGACTTATTCCACTCAGCTTATAAGGTGTTCCCTCATAGGCACTGAGTGCGATGTGCTTCTTAATATGGGAGTGATGCTCACTGTTGCCGCAGTGCTCTTTATTACAGCAGGGCGGATTCTGAAAGGGGTTGAGGGTTGAGAGCCTTTTGGCTTTTCATTCTCTTATGTGTATGTGCGGCGGCGGCTTTTGTGGGCTCCACGGATATAAGCCATTTCCGCACTGATGAGGTGCAGAGGGATATTCTTCTGAATATGCGTATGCCGCGGGTTGTCTTCGCCGGGCTTACCGGCGCTATGCTGGGCTTAAGCGGTTCAATATATCAGCTTGTGCTGCGCAACCCCCTTGCGGACAGCTTTACCACAGGCGCGGCATCATCCGCTGCTCTGGGAGCAGTTGTCGCCATTGCTGTCGGTCTTCCGGCCGGTCTCGCATCCCCTGTGGCTCTTGCAACGGGTCTCGGCGGGCTGATGCTGGTTTACGGAGTGTCATACCGCAGAAGCGGCATAAGTCCCGTTACGATGATTCTGGCGGGTGTGGTGCTGAATATAGTTGCCTCATCGGTGATCGGCTTCGTCAAATTCTTTTTTGAAGAGTCTTTAACGTCCATCGTCTTCTGGCTGATGGGCGGCTTTTATATGATTACATGGGCTAAGGCCGCTTTTGCGGCGGCTGTTTTCTGCCTGTGTGCGGGATATTTCCGTTTAAGGGCGCACCCTTTGAACATACTTGCCCTTGATGAAATGTCCGCAGAGACCTCAGGCGTTAATGTGCGCGCCGAAAGGATGAGGGCGTTTGTGTTCTCCACCGCCCTTGTGGCAGTTTCGGTGAGTTTTACAGGGCTAATAGGCTTTGTGGGGCTTATTGTTCCGCACATAGCCCGAAGTTTTTACGGCAGTGACGTGAGGCAGGGGATATTCTACTCCTCCGTTTTCGGTGCTCTGCTTATGATAACTGCGGATGCGGTTGCCAGAACCGTTATCCCGAACGGAGCCGAGCTTCCTGTGGGGATAGTGACCGCTGTTCTGGGCGGAGTGTTTTTTCTATATATGCTCCGCAGCAGGCAGACGGAGATGTGGCATGATTGAGATCAGAAGCCTTGAGTTCAGGCGGGGCGGCTTTACACTCAGTGTGCCGGATCTTGCTGTGCATAAAGGCGAAAAGATAGCCCTCATAGGTGAGAACGGTTCGGGCAAAAGCACGCTTCTGCATATCATTGCAGGGCTTATACCCGCTGAGGGAGTCAGCTTTAGCGGAAAAGAACTGGGCAGAACAGGCAGAAAGGAACGTGCGGGGATGATAGCCTTCATGCCTCAGCTTCCGTCAGTTGTGTTCCCTTTCACTGTGTTTGAGGTTGTGCGTCTGGGGGTTTATGCCGCAGGGTATATGAAAGATGCGGACAGGCTCACGGAAGAGGTTCTGCGGCTGACTGCTCTCACCGGACTGCGGGACAGAGCCTTCACGGAGCTTTCCGGCGGGGAGAAAAGGAGGGTGATGACAGCCCGTGCCCTTAATCAGCGGCCGGATGTTCTCCTTTTGGATGAGCCTGTATCCATGCTTGATGTTAGGCATTCTCTGGAGATTCTGAACCTGCTCACAGGTTCATGCAGAACACTTATCGCCTCCATGCACGAGGTGAATCTGTCGGTGAAGTATTTTGACAGGATATGGATGATGAATAAAGGAAAACTGATATATGACGTGCCCGCGGAAAAAGCGGATGCATCCATGCTTTCGGAGGTTTTTAATGTTCAGGCTGTTTCTCACGCTGATCATTTTACTTTCAGCATTTAGCGCATTCGCTGCCGAAAGGGTGGTGATACTGGCTCCCGCCGCCGCAGATATTTTTTACAGGCTCGGCGCGGGCGGCAGGGTTGTCGGTGTTACTAAGACTGTGACCGAGTTTCCGGACGCTGTGAAGGTCGGTACGCACATCCGCCCCAATGCGGAGATAATACGCTCTCTGAGGCCTGATCTGATAATTACCGGCTCGGCCGATGAATATTACGCGGATGCAGTTAAGGCTATCACCGGAGCCTCGGTTTATAAGTACGACCCGCTGAGCCTTGAGGAGATTCTCACTGCTGCGGCAGAGATAGGGGAGATTACGGGAAGGCAGACGGAAGCCGCTGCACTTACTGCGGAACTGAAAGCGAGGCTGGCCTCCGTTAAGCCGCTTAAGTCAAAGCCGAAGGTGATATATGAAGTCAGCCAGCTTCCCTACACTGTTGCGGGAAGAGGAAATATAGTGACAGCGGTGATCACCGCCGCAGGCGGGGAGATGGCGGCGGATGCGGACGGCAAGCTTGTGAAGCTGTCTCTGGAAAAGGCGGTTGCACTCAGACCGGATGTTTACATATGGCAGACGGGCCCCATGAACCGCAACCCTGCTGAGCCGTGGAAGCGGCCTGAATTCACGAAAATGAAAACAAAATGGATACATGCGGATGAAACGAAGTACTCAAGAGCCAACACAGGTTCTTTTGATGCGGTTCTTGAGCTTAATTCCGCGCTGAGGAAATTATATGAGTAAAAAGCTTATTATAGTGGGCGCGGGGCTTAACAGAGGCTCCATGACCCTTGCAGGTGCAGATGCTGTCAGAACGGCCGATGTTGTGCTGTATGACAGGCTGATTGATAAAACCCTGCTTGAATATGCTTCCGGCACATGTATAGATGTAGGTAAGCATCCTTATGATAAAAACTGCATACTGCAGAAAGATATAAACGAAATCATAACAGCGCATCTCACGGAAGGCAAAACCGTTGTCCGCCTCAAAGGGGGCGACAGTTCTGTCTTTGCGCGCACCGCGGAAGAGGTTGAGGCTGCAAGAGCCGCCGGAGCGGATGTTGAGGTAATAGCGGGGGTAACTTCCGCCTCCGTTCTCTCCGCAAAGCTTAAAAGCGCCCTCACTGACCGCAGGAATATACCCGGCGTGGTGTTCATTACCGGACACACAAAGGAAGGCACTCTTGATGATGCATACAACTGGGAGGCGCTTGCAAAGCTGGGGCTCACCATAGTCGTGTACATGGGGGTTAAAAACCTCGGCGGAATAGCAGACAGGCTCATTAAAAACGGCATGGAGGCTTCTGTTCCCGTGCTCATAGGAGAAAATATCGAAACCGCCGGGGAACGGATAATGTTCACCTCTCTGGGTGATGCGGGCAGGTTCGTTGAGGAAAATGCTGTCAAACACCCTGCGACAATCATCATAGGGGAGATAGTTAATCATGCCGGATAACAGATCATGCGTGCATGTCTACACCGGAAACGGCAAGGGGAAAACCACGGCGGCTCTGGGGCTTGCCGTCCGCTGTGCCGGAGCAGGGTTTAGTGTGTATTTCGGCCAGTTCCTGAAAGACGGCGATTATTCCGAAACGGAATCGCTGAGGCTGTTCGGCGGCAGGATAAAGCATGAGACCTTCGGCCGCGGAGGCTTCATAAAAGGGGAGCCTTCCGAGGAAGATATAAACATGGCGCGTGAGGGCTTCCGGAGGGTGAAGGAAGCTGTTTTCTCAGGGCAGTACAGGCTTGTGGCGGCGGATGAAATAAATGTCGCCGTATTTAAGGGGCTTATCAGTGCGGATGATGTGCTGGAACTGATGAAAACCCTGCCCGAAGGGGTGGAGCTTGTGCTCACCGGGCGCTACGCAGCGGAAGAAGTTATGGAGGCGGCTGATCTTGTAACCGAAATGCGTGAGGTTAAACATTACTATTCACAGGGCATCCCAGCCCGAAAAGGTATAGAGAAATAACGGGCAGGCTCAAGCCTGCCTTTGTACATCCTTTCTTTTTTCTTTACAAATCTTACATGTCTAAAAAAGTTTCAGTATATTATAAGTATAGCCACTATATTAGATGGATCTAATTATGTTAAAGATCTTGACAATTGTTAGTGCTCTTGATAATAAGGGCTGAGATTACTCAGGCGGAGGTTTGTATGATTGAGGAATATTTCAGCAAGGGCGGGGTGATGATGTACCCTCTGCTGTTTTTTTCAGTTGTGCTTACGGCTGTTTTTATTGAAAGACTGATATTCTTTATCTTTAACAGAAGCTCGAAAAATATTCTTGAAAACGCCGAGCATTTATTTTCCAAAGGTGATTTCAAATCCGCACTTTCCTCTCTTAAAAATTCCCGCGGCGCAATGGAAAAAGTGGCCGCAGAGATAATAACCCACATTAGCTGCTCAAAACATGACCTTGAGCACATAGCCGAAAACAGAGCAATCTCCGAGCTCCAGAAGTTTTCACGCGGGCTCCACATAATGGATCTTATAGGCAGAATATCCCCCATGATAGGTCTTTCCGGCACAGTGCTGGGCATGGTGAAGGCTTTTCAGTCTATCTCCGCGCAGAAAGGCGCTGTTGATCCTTCCGTTCTGGCGGGCGGGATATGGGAATCGCTTCTGACTACAGTGTTCGGGCTGATGGTCGGCATACCCGCTCTGATTATTTTTCACATATTTGAAAACGAACTCGGCAAAAAAGCGCTGATGATAAAACTGAAAAGCGAGGAAATGATCCGCCGTGCCGGAGTCAGCGGTGATTAATCTCAGCATGTTTGCCCGCAAAAGCAGGTCGGTGGATATGACACCAATGATAGACATGGTGTTTCTTCTTCTGATCTTCTTTCTGCTCACCTCGGTGTTTGCTGTTCCGTCCATTAACTCAGACCTTCCGGCAAGCAGCACAGAGCAGAAAACCGACAAGCTGGAAAGCCTTGTCACTCTCAAGGCGGACGGGCGGGTATTGGTAAATGAAACCGAAGTAGCGCCGGATGAGCTTGAAGCAGCTCTGACAGGCATTATTTCTGAAAGCGCCGATAAGGTGATAACCCTCGCTGCGGACAGAGAGGTCAACTTTGAGTCCATAGTGAAGATCATGGACAACGCGGTGAGAGCCGGAGCTGTATCGGTTGAATTTCTTACGGAGAGCAAGAGTGAGCAATAATAACGGGCGTGTTTTCATCGGAAGCCTTCTTATCTCGTTACTGATGCACGGTGCTGTTCTGTTTCTGGTTAAGGTGGAAAAAGCTCCCGCCGGACAGAAAGAACCGGAGAAAATCACCGTAAGTCTGAGACAGACAGTGCAGGCGGAAAAACCTGCGCCAGTCACAGAACCGCTTCCTGAGCCTCAGCCTGTTGTGAAACAGCCGAAACCCGTAAAGAAACCTTTGCCTGTCAGCAAAAAGCCTTCCGCAGTGAAAGCCCCGGCGGAACAGGAGATACACACGGAGACAAAAGCCGCAGAAACCGCCCCAGCGGAACCTGTAATCCATACTGTGGCGGTGAGTGTCCCGAAGCCTGCGGCGGAAAAACCATCTATGCCTCCTCAGCCTGAATTTGACTTTGAAGGGTTCAAGGCACGGCTAACGGACGGAATGGGACGAAACAAGAAATACCCTTACGCAGCAAGGCGCAGAGGGTACGAAGGAACGGTTCTTCTGAAGCTTCATATAGACTGTGAAGGCAGGCTTCAGGGGCTGAAAATGGTGGAGTCCAGCGGGTTTGACATTCTGGATAAAGAGGCGCTTTCTCTTGCCTCGTCGGTTTTTCCCATACAGGAAAAGCTGCCGGAGCCTGTGACTCTCCTGATTCCGGTTAATTACAGCCTTCACAACTGAAATACGGACTAAAGGGCGGATCCCCCTGTTTATAAAACTCATAAGGTTAAGGAGAATCTATGTACAGAAAACTGTTTTTAGTGCTTCCTTTGCTTGCATTTTCACTGATTTCTGCTTCCGCTGCGGAGATAGAGACGGAGAAGATAAAAGTAACGGCGACTAGGGTCGAAAAAGAGATGAAAGAAGTTCCTTACACGGTAAACGTAATCACCGAAGAGGATATACGCAAGTCCGGCGCGACAAGCCTTGCAGAGCTTTTAAGGGACATCCCCTCCGTTCAGATGACAAGTACCGGAGCAGCAGGAGTCCAGAGGCTGAGCCTCAGAGGAGAAAGCAGTTCCAGAACACTGATCATGGTGGACGGAATGAAGATTACAGAGCAGAAGTCCATGGACGGAACGCCTCTCTTAATTGATGTCAACAGCATCGAAAGGATAGAGATAATCAAAGGGCCCGGCTCTGTGCTTTACGGTTCGGAGGCCATAGGCGGCGCAATCAATATAATCACCAAAAAGGGCGGCGACAGACCCGTGCAGGGCATGCTGAGCTACACATACAACACAAACAGCGATTCGTTCAATGCGGCAGCTTCACTTTACGGCGGAGTGAAAAACTTCTACTACAGAGCGGAAGTTTCGCAGAATGATTTCGGTAAGCGCGAAGATTCCCACGGTGATGAGCTTGACGGCACGGAATATGAAAACACCAATATGAGCCTTCTTGCAGGGTACAAAAACAAAAGGTTTGATACAGGCGTTCAGTATACCAAGTACGAATCAGAGAGTGATGTTTATGTCGGCGAGATAGAACCGCCGTTTACGGATATGTTCATGCAGCTTCCTGAGTGGAACAGGGAAAAATACGCCGGATGGTTTGAATACCGCAATCCGGGCGGTTTCCTTAACAAAGCAAGACTTGATGTGTTCACACAGGAAACCTACAAAAAATTCATAAACAACATGGACATGGTTGTAAGTATGGGGCCGATTACCATGCCGATGTATTACAGAGGGCTTACTAAAAACACTCTGGATACCACCGGTTTTCTTGGTCAGTTCGATTTTTCGCTTTCAGAGAGTAATCTTCTCATAGCGGGTTTTGAATACAATACGGATGAACTGAATGCCAAGGACAATATACAGACCTTTGGCGCTCCTGTTGCGACCCTGACGGATACCGACGCGAAACAGACCACAATATCGGCGTTCGTGCAGGATGAGCAGATTCTGGGTGATTTCATCCTCAGTGCCGGACTCCGCTACACCAAGGTGGATAACGAAATTGAGAAAACAAACAACGCAAGCATCCCCGATAAGGACACTGACGATGATAATATAGTCGGCAGTCTTTCTCTGGTTTATACCGGGGTAAAAGACACAGCTCTGCGCGCGCTGTATTCCAGCGGTTACAGAACTCCTAACCTTCAGCAGCTTTATATGGGCACAACACATGGCAGCAGCACACCAACATTCTCAAACCCGGATCTTGATCCTGAAACCTCGGACAACTTTGAGATAGGTGCAAGATTTGCCAACAAAGCGGCAGATATAGACCTTGCCGTGTTCCATACGAGATCAGAAGATTATATAACAACAGTAACAATACCTTACGGTTCTTCCACCGCCCGCATGTTCACCAATGTTGAAAAGGCGAAAACCACAGGAGCGGAACTCACTGCACAGGTATTTCTGGGCGATTTCACCCCTTATGTTAACGGTGCTTACATGAGGCGCAAATATGAGCTTGAAACATTCAGTACATATAAGGTCGGTTCTCCGGAGCTTACTTCAAGGTTCGGTCTGCGTCATGATGCGAAATTCGGAAAGAAATTCACGCTGAATACTGATATTTACGGCCGCTACGCATCCAAAGCCGAATCCGAGTCCACCTCAGGCAGCGGCGAGATAGATACCACCGAATCCTACACCACGCTTAACCTTGCTCTCACAGGCTCGTACACCTACAGGGACGGAAGAAGGATAATGCTGGGAGTGGAAGCACTTAACATCAATAATCAGGACTATGAGCTTGCTATGTCGCCGATTCCCGAACCGGGGAGACATTTCATTCTCAAAGTTTCCGCAGATTTCTAAGGCCGGGCATGAAAGTGTTGATCATGTACGCAAGCCGCTACGGAACAACGGCGGTGATTGCGGACTGGATAGCCGAAAGGCTTATGTATGAGGGATGGGAGACAAAAAAGGGAGAAGCCCGCGAGGCTCCCTCCTCTTTTTCCGGCTATGATCTCGTCCTGATGGGATCGGGTATTTACGCAAACGGTTTCCTGCCGGAGATGGAGAGCTTCATCGAACAGCGTAAGGATGAACTCACCGAGGTTAAGACGGCATTTTTCGGTGTCGCCATGAAGACCGAGAGCATGCTGGTCAGGGGCAAAACCATGGGCGGTGTGCAGATTTTCGAGAAGTATGCGGCGCTGACGCAGTCATGCATCTACGGTGAAATGCTTCACGGAGAGATGGTCTATGCAAAAATGACCGAAGCGGACAGGAAGGGCATGGATTATTTCTACCGTATGGCAGGTTTCAGCGACCTTGAGATTGCTGAGAGAAAGAAGCCGCGCAGTCTTATGAACAAGGCGGAGGTATGGGCATTTGCCGAGAACCTCGCCAAGCGGCTTATGAAAAGGTAATAAATATGCAAAGCTGGCTCAGATACATAGACGATGACAAACGCAGGCTGATATTCGGCAATGAAAACACCGCCGAGCCTGCGAAGGCTTATGACAAAAAACGCACTGTTCACGCCGGAATAAGAGGCAGAGGCGTGGACGCAGATAAAACCATGTCCGTATGGCAGACAGAAACCGGGCGCAGACCTTCCTTTAAGGATGCATGTGTTTATATCAATATTCCCTTCTGCCAGACCAAGTGCACCTACTGCGGCTTCTTCAAGAACCTGTCAGATGCGGCGCTTATTGATGACTACACCGAATCCCTCACGGGGGAGATAAGAAGCGCAAAGGATTCACCTTTGTATTCCCATGGAAAGGTAAGAGCAGTGTACATCGGCGGCGGAACACCGGGAACACTTTCTGCGAGGCAGATAGAGAGCCTGCTGAAAGCGGTGGGCGAAAGTCTGCCTCTTTCTAACGACTGTGAAATAACCTTTGAGACGAGAACTTACCAGTTCGGTGATGATAAGATAAAAGCCTGCATTGAGAACGGAGTTAACCGTTTTTCTCTGGGTGTTCAGTCTTTTGATACCAAGGCGAGACGTGCTATAGGCAGGGTTGATTCCGGCGAAAAGGTTATGGAGATGGTTCATAAGCTCACTGAACTGAAAGAGGCATGCGTTTCCCTCGATTTTATCTTCGGTCTGCCCCACCAGCCTGTGGAAACATTCCTGAATGATATTCAGACAGCCGACTGCCTCGGCATCGACGGTATGGCGCTTTACCAGCTTAATGTCTTCGAGGGCGGGAAGATGGATGAGGGGATAAAAAGCGGAAAAACCGAAGCTGTGCCCGAAACCGCCAGACAGTACGAATACCACACTGCCGCATATGAAATGCTCACTGACATGGGCTATTCGCAGCTTTCTATGTCCCACTGGGTAAACGGAACGCTGGACAGAAGCATCTACAACCGTTTCACAAAATCAGGCTGCATCCTTCACGCTTTCGGTGCGGGAGCAGGCGGAAGAACGGAAAATTACGGTTACTTCATACACCCTGCCGTGACTCCTTACAATATGATGAGAGCAAAAGGGGTTAAGCCTGTAATGGGGCTTTCAGAGAAAAACCTTATGAGCGGACTTTATGAATTTATTAACGGTCAGATGGATACGGGAATCCTCCGTTTTGACTCGGCAGAGAGGCTGTTCGGGCTGGAACTGAAATCAATTTTCAAACCCCTCACCGATTCCTGGGAGAAGCGCGGGCTTGCATCTGTGGGTGATAAAACAATGAAACTGCTTCCAGCGGGGCAGTTCTGGTACGTGAATATGACTCAGGCACTGCTTGATATTCTGGAAATAATGCACAGCAAAGGGGTTTACGAGCCCTCTGTGGACAAAATAGCCGCTCAGGGCTAGGAGGATTATATGCAGACGGAAAAAATCACAGATTATCTTTCCAAAAATCAAAATGTTCCCACACTTTTCGCCGCGCGTGAGCTTGGCGTATCCGAGAGAGAGATTCTGCGCAATATAGATGATGACGGCATAACCGAAGTCAGCGGCAGCTTTTTTGACTCCGCAATGAAAGAAATTGCGGGTTGGGGAGCGGTTACTGTTATTGTAACCAATGACTCGGCAATTATTGAGATGAAAACCTCCGTCCCTGTGGGGCAGTATGCCAGAGGTTTTTTTAATCTGCATTCGGATGAAAGCCCCCTAGGCGGACATATCTCCTTTGAGGAGATAGAGAGTATATTTTTTGTCAGCAGGCCTTTCATGGGTAAGGAGAGCCACTCTGTTCAGTTTTTTGATAAAAACGGCAAATGCTCCTTCAAGGTGTACCTCGGCCGCGATGCATGCGGAAAAGTTCTCGAATGCCAGAAGGCGGATTTTATAAAACTTAAAAAGAGGTGCATGGCATGAAGCGTATTCTCTTGACCATTACAGCACTCTGCCTGCTTGCGTCATCCGCATTTGCCTTCACCTTCAAAGATGATGCCGGCGACAGCTACACTTTTGACAAAACACCGGAGAAGGTCGTGGTGCTGAACAGTTCAAACCTTGAGCTTTTCATCGCTGCCGGTGGAAAACCAGCAGCATACGGGGAAAGCGGTACAATGCCTGCATACCTCAAAGAGTATATCAAAGGCCTCCCCTCGGTCGGGAAGGTTCAGAGCCCTGACATTGAGCGTATTGTAGCGATGAAGCCTGATCTGGTGATAGGGATGAATTTCCCGTTCCACATCTCCCTCAAAGGCTCCCTGAAACAGGCAGGAATACCTCTGGCGGTTTTCGGAGTGCAGGACAGGAAGGATCTCACTGAGAAAATGGCGGTATTCGGACAGATAACGGGCAAACCTGACACTGCTCTTAAAAAGGTTGCGTCAATAGGCTCGGAAATTGATAAAGCGGCAAAAACCGTCGGTAAGCCATCGAAAAAGGTACTCATGGTATACGGAACCCCGGAGAGTTTCAGCATGGCGCTTCCCGCCAGTTTCATAGGGGAGATAGCTGAGCTCGCAGGCGGCATAAACATAGCCGGGAAGGATATGAAAGGCGGTACAGGCATGTACAGCGGGTTTGTTCCGGTCAGTCTGGAATATGTGACAATGGCCGACCCCGATATGATCTTCATCATATCCCACGCCAATATGGGAATGCCCTCAGAGGACAGTCAGCTCACTAAGCACCCGGCATGGAGCGCCCTGCGCGCTGTCAAAAACCGCAAAGTGATCAGCCTCCCGTTTGATACCTACGGAATAAACCCCACTGTGCGTCTGGGCGAGGCCGTGCTTGAGCTTTCCGCATTGATTTACCCGGAAAAATATAAATGAAATATGATGCTGTAACCGATCCCGAAACCAGAAAACGCTTTCTCACCGCCTTTCTCGGTGCTGGGCTCCTTCTTTGCGGGCTTATTCTCAGTATCGCAAAAGGCTCTGTGGGCATCAGCCCCGGAGACTTTTTTGCGGTATTCACCTCCGCAGATGCGAATCAGGGCATATATCAGGTGATAATGAACATCCGTCTGCCGCGCATTCTGGTAGGCGGACTTGTTGGGATAAACCTTGCTCTTTCCGGAGCCATACTCCAGTCAATACTCAAAAACCCGCTGGCTGATCCCGGCATAATAGGAATTTCCGCCGGAGCGGGGCTCGCCGCCATGACGGTTATGATTCTGTTTCCGTCCCAGTCGGCTGTGGTTCCTCCTGCGGCTTTTCTGGGGGCGGTGGGCGCCGCTCTTATAATCTATTTTATTGCTTATGACGGCGGAGCGCACACACTGCGCCTTGTGCTAGCGGGTGTTGCGCTTTCAGCATTTCTCGGAGCTTTTATGTCCGCCCTGACAGTGCTTTTCAGCGACAGGGTTCAGGGCACGGTAAACTGGATGGCAGGAGCGCTGAACGGAAAAAGCTGGAACCATTTCTACATGGTTCTCCCTTATTCCGCGGTGGGGCTTTTCGGTGCTGTATTCGGGGCAAAATATCTTAATATTCTCGCTCTTGGCGATGACATAGCCCGCGGTCTGGGGCTTAATGTGGAGAGAGCAAAATTTATGCTTACCATTCTGGCCGCTCTCCTTGCCGCATCAGCAGTTTCGGCAGTCGGTCTTCTGGGGTTTGTGGGGCTGATTATTCCTCATATAACAAGACTTATAATCGGCTCAGACAACAGGTTTCTCATTCCGTTCAGCGCTCTTTTCGGCGCAGTGACCGTAATATTTGCGGACACGGCTGCAAGAACACTCTTTTCTCCATACGAACTGCCTGTGGGCATACTGATGGCATTTCTGGGTGCGCCGTTCTTCCTTTATCTTCTCACAAGAGGCATAAAATGATGACCGGATGCCTGAGTGTAAACGAACTGCGTGCCGGATATGCAAAAAAAGAGGTTCTCAGGGGCGTGTCCCTATGTTTTGAAAAGGGGCGGATAACAACTGTCATCGGCCCCAACGGGTCGGGTAAATCCACTCTGCTGAAAACGGCGGGCAGGCTGCTGAAACCCTTTTCAGGTCAGGTTCTCCTTGATGGGAAAGCTATTTCTGAGATGGATGACAGGAGCATAGCAAAAAAGATAGGCATACTGCCGCAGTCGCCTTCAGCGCCTATGGATCTGCCTGTTCACTGTCTTGTGGCGTTCGGGCGCACACCGCATCACGGTTTTATGAACCGCTACACGGATGAGGACAGGGATGCGGTAAACTGGGCTATAGAGGCCACAGGGCTTGCTGACAAGCGCTTTAAACGCATAGGTCAGCTTTCCGGCGGGGAAAGGCAGAGGGCTTGGATAGCCATGTCCCTTGCTCAGAAACCGGAGATTCTACTTCTGGATGAACCTACAACCTATCTGGATATTCACCACCAGTTTGAGGTTCTGGAGCTTTTAAGCAGGCTTAATGATGAGCATGGGCTGACAGTAATCATGGTTCTGCATGATCTGAATCTCGCCGCTGCGTTCAGCCACAGAATAACTGCCCTTAAGGACGGCATAACAGTTGCGGACGGAGCACCGGAAGATGTATTGTGTGCGGAGAATATAAGCCGTGTTTTCAATATCCGCTCAAAAATTATCAGAATAAATGAGGAAGGAATAGAAAAGACAGTGGCCGTCCCCCTCGGAGTAAGACATTGATTCTTAAAATAGAAAACCTTCATAAATCTTATAAGAACGTAAAGGCTGTTGACGGAGTGAGCTTTCACATCAGGAAAGGCGAGATCTTCGGCCTTCTCGGACCCAACGGAGCTGGTAAGACAACCGTTATCAAAATGATTTCCACACTGACCAGACCAGATTCGGGCTCCATTGAGGTAAACGGGTGTGATGTAATGGGAGACAGGCGCGGAGTGCGTCAGTCTGTTGCTGTTGTGCCGCAGGAAAACAATCTGGAGGGTGAACTCACCGTTTATGATAATCTGCGTGTTTATGCCGCTCTGCGCAGGGTTCCCTGTTCCCGAAGCGCAATTACGGATGTTATGGAGCATTTCGGCATAATTTCCAAAAAGAATGAGCCGGTGGACAAGCTCTCCGGCGGACAGAAAAGAAGGGTGATAATAGCAAGGGTGATGCTGGCTGATCCGGAGCTTATTCTTCTGGACGAACCCACGCTTGGGCTTGATCCGTCTATCCGCAGGGAAATATGGAACCTGATAGCCCAGATAAAAAGCAGGGGCAAATCCATCCTCCTCACCACTCACTACACGGAAGAAGCGGAAAACCTGTGCGACAGGGTGGCGATTATGTCCGCAGGAAAGATAAAGCGCATGGGTACACCGGAGGAACTGATAAGCGAGACAGGCAGGTATGTTCTTGAAACCAGCGGGTCAGACGGCTGCCGCATTTTCCGCATTGTCCGCAGCAGAGATGAGCTTGATGCCGCCGTAAGAGAAAACGGAACAGCGGGCTACACAGTGAGGGATGCCCGTCTTGAGGATGTTGTGGTGAGCGAAGGGGGAATTAATGAACACGGTGTATGACTTTGCTTACGGAACATGGGCTGTTTTTCTTCGGGAAATGCTTCTCCTTAAAAATAAGCTTAAAAAGTTCGGCTTCGTTGTTTACTCCCTTGTATCGCCGCTTATATTTCTTACGGCATTCGGGTTCGGGTTCGGTTCACGCATAAGTTTTGACGGGGTGCGGTATGAGTATTTCCTTGTGCAGGGGATAGTCTGCATGACATCAATGATGAACTCATACAATCTGGTAATGACCTCGGTCAGCTTCGGCAGACTGTACACTAAAAGTTTTCAGAATATCATAACATCCCCGGTTTCAGCGCTTTCTGTTATGACCGGGCTTGTGATGTCGGGCATTCTGCGAGGGGTTATGGCTTCCGTTGTGGTTATGTCTGCGGGGTTTCTGCTGTTTGATGTTTTCCCGTTCGGCTTTTACTCCGTAGTTGCCATATTTTTCAATCTGCTTTTTTTCTCTTCCTTGGGGGTTATGATAGGCCTGTATCTCAAGGATATGGAAGCAAATGCAATGATAATGAATTTCTTTATCATGCCCATGAACTTCTTTTCAGGCACGTTCTACCCTGTCGATAATCTGCCTTCCCTGCTTAATAAGCTGGTCTATATATTTCCGCTCACTCATACGAATATTATTATACGTGCCGTAAACATGGACTCCTCTGTCATTATGTCTCTGATAACCCTGATTGTTCTTACTGTCGCCGCTTTTCTGTGCGGTGTGCTGATGCTTAACCGCTATTCCGAGTGAACTAATTTGCGGAAGTTTATCCGAAAATGATTGACAACACGCCGCAAGCGAGTTAGAAGTTTAAAACTTTAATTGATACTGCTAATAAACTCGTATGCTTTTCAGAAATCAGCTTTGGGAGGGGTTAAATTTGATGAAGGAAGAACAGACTGTAAAACCTGCGGACAATGAAAAGGAATACAGATGCCCGAACTGCAGCAAACTTCTGATGAAAGGGGATGTCAACCTTGTCCAGATCAAATGCCCACGCTGCAAAAACATTGTCACATTTAAGAGATAGGTTCAGTAAAGGTCAAAAATTCCTGTATATTTCTTCCGCCGTATAAGCTATTATCCCCGTGTTTCCTCAGGGGAGGGCAGATGGGCGTGGATGCCAATTATTTAAACAGCTTTGTAGATTCAGCAAAAAAAGAATACGGGGAGCGGTATGATTCCCTCCGTTTTCTCACACCTGATGAGGCCGTATCGGCCGTTTTAAAAAGAGAAGAGCTTCTTGAGAGCCTGAAAGATAAAATCAAGTGGGACTATGCCGGAACAAAGGCGGACTCTGAAAACCTTTCCCCCGGCTGCCGCCTCTGCGGAAGCGGTGAGTGGTCATGCCTGTTTATCAATAACAAATGCAACTGCGCCTGTTTTTACTGCCCGGCATCCCAGGATGAGAAGGGCGTTCCCGCCACTAACACAGTTACCTTTCCCGCACCGGAGGAATACGCCGCCTATCTCAAAAAGTTCGGCTTCAAGGGCGCAAGCATCAGCGGGGGCGAGCCTCTGCTCACGCCTAAGCTCACTCTGGCCTTCATACGCACCATAAAAAAAGCCTTCGGGAGCAATATATACCTTTGGATGTACACCAACGGCACACTGGCTGATTCGGAGATACTGGCTCAATTGAGAGATGCAGGACTTGATGAGATCCGCTTTGACATCGGAGCCACATCCTACAAACTGGACAATCTGAAACGTGCCTGTGGAATTATCCCCACGGTCACAGTCGAGATTCCCGCTGTCCCGGAGGAAAAGGAGCTTTTGCAGAAGCTTATGCCTGAGCTTGCGGAATGCGGTGTGAAGCACCTTAACCTGCATCAGCTTAGGCTTACCCCATACAACTTTGAAAAGCTCATTAAGAAAAATTATACGTACATACACGGCGAAAGGGTAACTGTTCTGGAGTCTGAACTGACTGCGCTGGAGCTTATCAAATACGGCAAAGAGAATAACATTAATCTGCCCGTCAATTACTGCTCATTCGTTTATAAAAACCGTTTTCAGGCAGTGGGCGCCCGCAGGCGCAACGCCGAATTCATCATGAAGGATTATGAAACACTCACCGGAAGCGGGCATATAAGGACTGTCAGCCTCAAAGGGGAGAGGGCAGAGGGAATTGCCGCATCGCTGGCGGACAGCAGACAGTTCACGCTGAACGGCAGTGAGCTTTTTATACACCCCTCACTCCTTGCAGGGCTTGATTTATCCGGCCTGCAAATGACAGTGCGTTACTCAGCAGCGCGCCAGCTCGGCTCCGTGAGCTACCATAACCCGTTTACCGAAGTGAAGGTGACAAAGAGCAAGAAGATAACCGTGGAGCGTTACCGCACTGGTGATGACATTGTCCTTGAGGCTGATGAGGCCGCATGCTTCGCCGGAACCGGAGTGATGCCCGTCAGGCTTGCCGCCTATGAAGAGGTAAAAGAAGGCTTGCAGGAGTATATATAAAAGAAAAGACGTACCGGGTTGAGTCTGTCTCAAGCTTGCTGTCTGGGAAAAAAGTGAGACTGCCGCGTCACTGTTGCTCCTCGCAGTGACGTAACTTACTGTCATTGTGAATGAAGTGAAGCAATCTTAAAAAAGGCGTGCCCAGTCTGAGCACGCCTGTCTGATTTTTGTTATTCGTTGCCGAGTTTAGCGAAGTAGTCTTTGGTTTCCTTGACCACCACAGGGGTAAGTCCCAGAAGACCTATAAGGTTGGGCACTGCCATCAGTCCGTTGAAAACATCTGAAAGCAGCCAAACAATATCAAGCTTTGAGATTGCGCCCACACCGACAAATACGATGAATACGTATCTGTAAACAGGTATGGACTTAAGCCCGAAGAGATACTCCATTGATCTTTCGCCGTAGTAGCACCAGCCGAGGATGGTTGAGTAAGCGAAAAGTGCAAGGCTTACCGCCACAACTACCGCACCGCCGGAAAAACCGGTGGAGAAAGCGAATGTGGTGAGGTCAGCGCCGTTTCTGCCGCTTGCCCATGTGTCTGTTACTATGAGGACAAGGCCAGTCATCGTACAAACTATAATAGTGTCGATGAAGGTCTGCGTCATGGAGACAAGAGCCTGAGTAACGGGGTGTTTCGTCTGCGCAGCAGCAGCGGCTATGGGTGAGCTTCCGAGGCCTGATTCGTTGGAGAAAACGCCTCTTGCGACACCCATCCTGATGGCGAGCATAACACCTGCTCCTGCGAAACCGCCCGTGGCGGCTGTGGGGGAGAAGGCTTTCTCAAATATGAGAGCAAAAGCACCGGGAATGTGACCTGCGTACATAACAAGGATAGCGATTGAGCTTAATACATAGAAAACAATCATGATAGGTACAAGTACGCTTGTAACTTTGCCTATGCTTTTAATCCCGCCGAGAACAACCAGCGCCGTGATGAACATCAGCGTGATGCCGGTATAATGCGCAGGTATGCCGAAGGTGCTTCTCATAGCGTCAGCAACCGAGTTTGACTGAACCATGTTGCCGATACCGAATGAAGCCACCACAGCAAAGACTGCGAAAAGAATACCGAGTTTTTTCCAGCCCAGACCGTTTGAGATATAGTACATAGGTCCGCCGCTCATTGAGCCGTCGGCTTTCTGAACACGGTACTTAACTGCGAGTACGGCTTCCGCGTATTTGGTTGCCATGCCCACAAGGCCGGTCATCCACATCCAGAACATCGCACCGGGGCCGCCTATGGCTATTGCTGTTGCAACACCCGCTATGTTACCCGTTCCCACCGTGGCGGAAAGAGCAGTCATAAGCGCCTGAAAGTGTGTGATGTCTCCGGGATGGTCGTCTTTCTCTCTCTTTTTAATGAGAGCGAGCCAGAGTGAGTGAAAAAGTTTTGTGAACTGAAGGAACCTGAGATTGATTGTGAGCCAGATTCCCGTGCCCACGAGTAAGACCAGAAGCGGCGGGCCCCAAACTATATTGCCTACCGCATTAAGAAGGTTTTGAAATTGCTCCACTGTTTACCCCCAATAAAGTTGTAAGTGGAGATAATACTATGTAATTTCATTATTTTCAAACATTTGTTTTACGTTATGAGCCTGAGTGCTGCGGAGTCCGCATCGGTTTCAGTGCAGTTAAGGGCGGATTAATGTAACGGCGGTTTAAGGTGTTCTGCGTCCCCGCTTTTTCCCGCTGAAGATCAAGCGGGGACACAGGATAAGTTAGGAGAGGGGTAGAAAGCCTATTTCAGAAACTCCGACAGGTGCATAACATTTATATTCTTCCCTTTTTTGCCCAGTCCGCCCGCGATCTGGATAACGCATCCGGGGCAGTCGGTAAGAACTGTGTCCGCGCCTGTTTTATCTATATTTTCTGTTTTTTTATCGAGTATTCCCGCTGATATGCCCGGATATTCCACCGACCATGAGCCGCCGAAGCCGCAGCATACGTCGCTGTCTGTCATGGGGATGAAATTTTCACCCAGAAGCGAGGTGAGAAGCTCCTCTGCTGAGGAACCAAGCCCACGTTTCTGGTGGCAGGGTGTATGGTAGGTGACTTTTGCCCCTTTATTAAACGGGATATTGGTCAGACCTTCTTCTTTGATGAACATTGCAAGGGACTTAACCTTGTCTGAGATCAGTCCGGCTTTTTTGAAATCCTCCGGCTTATCTTCAGTGTAGTGTTTGAAGTCCTCTTTCACTGCAAAACCGCAGCTTGGGCAGAGAACTAGATACGCCTTATAGTCATCCGGGTTTTTCATCTGTGCGAGACAGGCAGAGATGGTCTTGCGTCCGCCTTCCCCGTCCCCACCGTGGATTGCGGGGAGGCCGCAGCAGGTGGCTTTGTCAGGAGTATCAACCTGATACCCCTGTTTTTCAAGGAAGCTTACCAGTGCTGTTCCCATCTGCGGGTAGAAGTATTCCACAGCGCATCCGGGGTAGAAGAATACTCTTCCTTTTGCTGCGGAGGGGTTTACCCTCTGCCCGTTAATATCTGTAAATGTTTTCTGCTTGATTGAGGGAAGCTCACGGAAGTTTATCTCTCTTCCCGCAAAGGGGATTTTCTTTATTCTGCCGCCCGCTGTCAGCGGAGCTGCGAGGATGGAGCCCGCCTTCATTATCACGCGGAAGCGTTTACCGCTGCTTAATATGTTGCTGTAAAGGAATTTTTTAAGCGGATTCAGGCCGAATTTACTGCCCATATTCACATTGAGCTCGGCTATTATCTTCTGGAGGTCAATCCCTGACGGGCAGTTTGTTGAACAGGCGCGGCAGCCGATGCACATCTTAAGGATGTCGCGGGCTTTTTCCTCACCGTGGAACATAGCCGTCATTATGAGGCCGATTGCACCCAGATAAACATGGCCGAAAACGTGACCGCCCACCATTTCATAGGCGGGACAGACATTGGCGCAGCTTCCGCAGCGCATGCATTTCAGCGCTTCCGCGAACAGAGGATGGTCAAGGAAGGCGAGCCTTCCGTTGTCGAGGAAAATATAGTGAACCTCTTTATGACCCGTTGAGGAAGCTTCGCTGGGAACCTGACCTTTTATCCATGTGGTGTATGTGCTGATTCGCTGTCCGGTTGCGCTTTTCGGGAGCATTCTTATTACTTTCAGCGCTGTTCTGAAATCCGGCACAAGCTTTTCATAGCCGAGAAGCACAAAGTGAACAGGGGGAACAGTGGCGGAAAGCCTTGCGTTGCCTTCGTTAGTCACCAGTCCTATGGTTCCGGTGGATGCCACTGCAACATTAGCTCCGGTGAGCCCCGCTCCCGCCTCAAAGTAGGAGTTTCTCAGAGCGTGACGGGCGGTTTTCACCATAGCTGCTATGTTTTCCCTGTCAAGCCCTGCGCTGAGGAGGGCGTTGAACAAATCTGCCACCTGACCGCGGCTTTTATGTATGGCGGGCATAACCATGTGGGAAGGGTGTTCCCCGGCAAGCTGGAGAATCCATTCGCCGAGGTCTGTTTCCACAGGTTTTATGCCGTTTTTCTCAAGATAAGCGTTGAGCTTGATCTCCTCACTGGTCATGGATTTTGATTTGACCACGGAGCCTGCGCCCTTTTCACGGCATATTTTTTCTATGTAGCGACAGGCATCAAGGCTGTCTGCCGCTCTGTAAACGGTTGCCCCGCTTTTTTCCGCGTTTGCTTTGAACTCCTCAAAGAGGTTTTCCGCTCTTTCCCTGGTGAGGGCTTTCAGGGAGTTCATCTCTTTTGCCATAGCAGGGAAGTCGAGCCCTGCATAAGCGTTTGCCTTTGATGCTTTATATGCTGAGGCGAAGTTTTTAAGGTTGGTGTAGAGGATTTTGTCGTTCAGGCTGCGTTTTATTCCGTTTTTTCCGCTCATGTCTGCCTACCTGTCCGTTATTATATATACTGTCATTTCGCATGGGCCGTGCACGCCGATGGTGAGCACTCTTTCTATATCTGCCGTGCGGCTTGCGCCTGTGATAAAAGCGGTGAAGGATGCCGGGTCAGATGACTTTTCCTCAAGGAAATCAGCCACGTCCTCCAGCATGGGAACTATTCTGGACGCAGGTACGGTCACATGAAGCCTTTCCGCCAGACAGGTTGCCTTCCTCAGTCTCTCATCAGTGCTTTCAATTACCACGCTTCCGGTTTCTGCAATGGCAAAATCAGCCTCAACAAGGGCATCACCTATGCCTTCATTTCCGGCAGTGATAATTTTTTCGGGGAGTGCGTCCGTTTTCAGGCTTACATAGTCAAAATTATGTTTGCAGAGTGCCTCTGAAAACTCTTCGAAAGAGAGGAGCAGGTTTTTATTGCTTACACTTTCGGAATATTTAATAAAGGTTTCTGTCAGTACGTTCATTTCAGTGTCACCTTTTTAGTGGTCTTACCAATAGCGTATATTTCCATGAAATCTAAGTCAACAGTTTTTTATGGGCATTATTTAGCATTATCTAAAAAATTAACCTCATGTTTAAACCTATGAATAATGGCTTTAATAAAGGGTTTCAAAGGTCTGATTTGATTATAACATGTTTATGAAATATGCGATAAAAAAGATTGACAATGACGTTCCTATGGTATACTCCTTGTAAGTGGTTTGAAAAATTTACCACTTACTGGTTAGTGTTCTCTCAGTCAGGAGGAAGTATGAAAAAACTGGTCAAACTTTTAATTTCATGTGTGATGTTCACAGCAATGATCTTCGCCGTAGTTGGCTGCGGTCAGGACAAAAAAGCTGAAACAACAGCCGCTCCGGAAGCAGCAGCGGCAGCCAAAACCTATGAATGGAAAATGGCTACAACATGGTCGACAGGTATTCCCTGGCACGATACGGCTGTACACTTTGCTGAAACCGTTGAAAAAATCACCAACGGCCAGCTCAAAATCAAAGTTTTCCCCGATGGCGCGCTTGTGCCCGCTTTCGAGGTGTTTGACGCTGTGAGAAACGGCGTTGTGGAAATGGGTCACGACTGGCCCGGCTATTGGAAAGGCAAAGATGAAGGTTTCGTTGCTTTCGCTTCTGTTCCTTTCGGTCTTAATAACATCGAATACTCCATATGGCTTATGGAAGGCGGCGGTATAGCCCTTGCTGATGAGCTGTACGGCAACTTCGGTCTTAAACCTCTCATGGGCGGTAACTCCGGTCAGGAGATGGGCTTCTTCACCAAAAACCCCGTTACTGATGTTAAACAGCTTTCCGGCATGAAAATCAGAACAGTGGGCTGGGCGGCAGACATCCTTAAAGAAATGGGTGTTTCCGTTACTCCGCTTCCCGGCGGCGAAATCTACCTCGCGTTTGAAAGAGGCGTTCTTGACTCAGCAGAGTTCTCAACTCCTTTCATCACTTACCCCATGGGCTTCCAGGAAATTGCTAAAAACGTAATGCTTCCCGGCTGGCACCAGACAGGCGTACAGAACATGTTCACTGTAAACAAGAAGGCATATGATGCTCTTCCCCCTTACCTTCAGCAGGCTCTTGTTATAGCTTCCTATGAAACACAGATGTGGGACATAGCAAGAAGCGAAAAGAAAAATGCTGAGGCTATCCTGAAATATCAGGCTGAAGGCGTGAAGTTCAACAAGCTTGACCCTGCTTCTCTTAACGAACTCAGGAAAACCACTGACGCTTACCTCACGCAGATCAGGGCGAAAAACCCTCTGCTTGATAAAATACTCGGCTCTCAGAACAGCTTCATAGAGGAATACTCTGTGTGGAAAGACCTCAGAGGCGGAGTTGCTGCTTTCCCGAAAGATCAGTATCTTGCGGGCAAACACTACGAATAATATATCAATCTGACGGCATGGGGCGGCTCTGCCCGCCCTGTGCTGTTTTATTTTAGGTCGGACTGTAAGCATCTTACGTATATGGAACAGGCGGTTAAAATCCGCACAGTATTGTTGCAGTCATTTTTCGGAGCATTTATGGAAAAGTTAATCAAACTGATAGAATCAGTAACAGAGTGGGTGGGAAAGGCATTTTCTTTTTCCATTTATTTGCTGCTTGTGGTTGTCGTCTACGAAGTTATAAGCAGGAAACTGTTCGGAAAACCCACAGTGTGGGCATTCGACCTGAGCAACATGCTTTACGGAGTGATGTTCCTCATGGGCTTCGGCTACACGCTGAAGCATAAAATGCATGTAGGTATAGATATTATAACAGCAAAACTTAACCCGAAGGTTCAAGGGTGGATAGCTGCGGTGAGCTACCTCGTGCTCTTCTTCCCTTTTTTGATAATAGCTATTAAGGCTTCAAGCGTATTTGCCATGCAGTCATGGCAGGGGCTTGAACGCGTTCAGTCCCCATGGGGCGCTCCTGTGTATCACTTCAAAACATTTCTGCCCGTCAGTTTCGGCTTTCTGCTCCTTCAGGGGGTAGCAGAGTTTCTTAAGGCGATTCAGCAGATCAGAGGAGTCAGAGTATGATGAACCCTGAATTTTTATCTGTAGCGATGTTTGTTATCCTCCTCGTTGCTGTGTTCCTTGGTCACCCCCTCGGAATAACACTCGGCGGGCTGGGTATCGTTTTCGGAATACTCGGTTACGGCCCCACGGCATTCTTTATCCTTGCTAATAAAAGCTACGGGCTGATGACCAACTATGTTCTTGTGGCTATTCCGCTTTTTATATTGATGGCGCAGTTTCTGGACAAATCCGGAGTGGCGGACGAACTATATGAAACAATGTATGTTGTCATGGGTTCGATCAAAGGCGGGCTGGCGCTTGCTACTATAGTTGTGTGCACAGTGTTTGCCGCCACAACGGGAATAGTGGGAGCCTCGGTTGTTGCAATGGGTCTCCTTGCCGCACCCTCAATGGTTAAGAAGGGGTACGATCTTTCGCTCACTGCGGGGGTTATCACTGCGGGCGGAACACTGGGAATACTTATTCCGCCGTCGATAATGCTTGTTGTGTACGGCGGTCTGATAGGAATGAGCGTCGGCAAGCTTTTCATGGCCGCTGTTGTTCCCGGTCTTTTCCTTGCGTTTCTGTATCTTGTATACGCCTTTATATATTGTCAGGTAAAACCAAACGCAGGTCCTCCTATCCCCAAAGCTGAGAGAACTCATACTATGGGACAGAAATTTGTCATGATGTGCAAGTCTCTTTTCCCTCCTCTGTTCCTCATACTTGCTGTACTCGGAAGTATTTCCGCAGGTATCGCAACACCTACTGAGGCGGCGGGTCTCGGCTGTGTGGGCGCACTTATTCTTGCGTTTTTCAACCGCAGGGTGAATATAAAACTCTTTAAGGATGCCTCCTACGCCACATTGAAAATAACCTGCATGGTTATGCTTATCTTTGTCGGCGCAAACTTTTATACATCCATTTTCATGGGCCTGGGCGGCGGAGAGGTGTTCACCAATATCCTCTTTGCAGTGAGTGACAACAGGTATGTGATACTTGCGGTTATGATGTTCATCATCTTCCTTCTTGGAATGTTTGTGGACTGGCTGGGAATTCTTCTTCTCTGCGTGCCGATATTCACTCCCATAGCTGTAAACCAGCTTGGTTTTGACCCGCTGTGGTTTGCGATACTTGTCTGCGTAAACCTCCAGATGTCGTTCCTTACGCCCCCCTTCGGCTACGCACTTTTCTATCTCAAAGGGGTTGCACCGGAAGGAATGGAACTCAGCCATATATACAAAGGGATATTGCCTTTCGTGCTGCTCCAGCTTATAGCGCTGATACTGTGCGTGGTATTCCCCGACATTATCACATGGCTGCCTAACGCAGTGTTTAAATAAGAGTGAGGACAAAATGCTTTCCAAGAACCTGATAGCTAAGTTCGCCGAAATAGCGGGTAAAAATGTCTGGACAGAAGAGGAGGATCTCATGTGCTACGCATATGATGCCTCCTTCGGCGAAATGTGCGTACCCGAAATTGTTGTTAAACCCGAAACTGCCGAACAGGTGGGCAGAATAGTCAGACTATGCTGCGAAGAGAATATTCCTCTCGTTACGAGAGGAGCAGGAACAAACCTCAGCGGGGGAACGCTGCCCATAAAGGGCGGCTGTGTGCTGCTGATGTCAGGGCTTAATAAGATTCTGGAAATAAACACAGAGGATATGTACGCAGTGGTTCAGTCCGGCGTGATTACTGCTGATCTGGCTATGGCTGTCAGTGCGAAAGGGCTTCTTTATCCGCCCGATCCGGGAAGCATGAAAATGTCCACCATAGGCGGAAATGTCGCCGAAAATGCCGGAGGGCTCCGCGCTCTCAAGTACGGTGTTACCGGCGACTACGTTATGGGTACTAAGTTTTTTGATATTGAAGGAAACGCCGTGATAGCCGGTGGTAAAACCGTTAAAATGGTGACCGGCTTTAATCTCAGCGGACTGATGATTTCATCCGAAGGTCTGCTCGGCGTTATGACGGAACATACACTTAAGCTTGTGCCTCAGCCGCAGGCTTCGCGTTCGATGCTTGTTATTTATGATGACCTTATGAAGGCCAGCGTGACAGTGTCGGAAATAATCGGGGCGAAGATAACTCCTGCGACTCTGGAGCTTATGGACAGGTTTACAATTAAGACTGTTGAGGAAGGAACCAGAATCGGATTGCCCACCGATGCTGACGGACTTCTTCTCATAGAGGTGGACGGCCACCCCGCAGCGGTAGAGGACGAATACGCCAAGATCAAAGAGATCTGTAACAAACTTGGCGGAAAAGTGCACATCGCTGAAACTCTGGAAGAGAGAGACAAACTCTGGGAGGCGCGCAGAAAGGCTCTCAGCAGCCTTGCGCGTCTTAAACCCACGCTGATCCTTGAGGATGCCACTGTCCCCAGAAGCCGTATACCGGAGATGATGCAGTGCATCAAAGACATCACCGTTAAGTATGATCTTACGGTGGGAACCTTCGGTCACGCCGGAGACGGCAACCTCCACCCCACAATCCTCACCGATAAAAGGAACAAGGATGAGATGGTAAGGGTGGAGAAAGCCATTGACGAAATATTCGCCTCAGCCCTTAAGCTGGAAGGAACAATTAGCGGCGAGCACGGAATAGGTTCGGCAAAGGCAAAGTATCTTGAAAGTGAGGTCGGGGCCGGAACAATCCGCTTTATGAAAAAGCTGAAAGACGGCCTTGATCCGAAAAATCTTCTTAATCCTCACAAAATGGGGCTGTAGATGGATGAGCTGTTAAAAGAGCTCCATGAGCTTGAGGAAATGATGCTCCAGTGCATGAAGTGCGGCACGTGCCAGTCGGACTGCCCGCTTTACCGCACTGACGGAAGGGAATCATCGGTTGCGCGCGGTAAAATATCGCTGCTTCAGTCTGTATATGAAGGACGCATAGAGAATGCAGGCAGAATACTGAAACATTTGGATCAGTGTCTTCTCTGCACTAGGTGTCTTAAGGCGTGTCCCAGCGGCGTAAAAACCGATGAGATCTTCCTGCGCGGAAGGGAAGTGCTGCGCAGGATAAAAAAACTGCCCAAATGGCAGAAACTTATACTTAAAACTGCTATGGAAAAGCCGGAACTTATGGCGAGAATGGCTCCGCTTATGCACATGGGACTTAAGTTCGGCAGCAAAAAGATTAAGGACGGAATTTACAGACCCATGATTCCGGGTCTGGGCGGAAGAAACGTTGTCGAGATAAAAAGTGAGGCCTTCGTAAAAAAATACGGCGGGCTTAACAGAGCCGACAATGAAATTATGCGTGTTGTATTTTACCCCGGATGTGCGGTAAACCTCATATACACCGAGTGGGGAACCGCTGTGGTGGAGGTGCTCAGGCACTTCGGCGTATCTGTTTATGTGCCGGAAACAAACATCTGCTGCGGAATACCTGCCGCCTCCATGGGCGAGCTTGAAATGTACAGAAACGCTGTTAAAGCCAACTACGATGCTCTGGCAGTGTATAAAGACGCTGCTTATATAATCACAAGCTGCCCCACATGCAGATACGGCTTGTATGAGATGGGTCCCAAGCAGACAGGAGCCGAGTGCCCGCTGACCGTGGTTGATATACTGGTTTTCCTTGAGGAGATCCTCAGCGTGAGGCTGCAAACCGGGGCAGAAGGCAGAAGCACAATCCATTTTCCCTGTCACTATCAGGACAGCAAAAAAGGTCTGGTGGAAAACTTTGTGCGCAGCAGCACAAACACTGAGTACATGAAGCTTGATAACCAAAGCTGCTGCGGTTTTGCCGGTACTTTCAGCATAAAATACTATGAGCGCTCAAAAGGTTTCTCACGTTCAAAAATTGAGGAAATGAAGGACAAAAAAACAGACAAGGTATACATCCCTTGTCCGGGCTGCGCCATGCAGCTTGCTGATGCTGCCGCGAGAGAGGGGCTTGATGCGGAAGTCACTCATCCTGTGACGGAACTTTATAATTTTATAAAAGAAATAAAATAGTGTTCCACGCAAAAAATATATTAGAAAAATGTAATTTTTAATATATACTCTTTCAATGCTACTTACTGTTAAAGGCCGTGGAAATGAAGTTTGAAAAGATTAGACAGAAAAAGATAAGTGACATTATCTATGAACAGATAAAGAAAATGATACTCACTGCGCAGCTTGCCCCGGCGGAAAGGCTTCCATCGGAAAGGGAGCTTGCCGCGCAGCTTGGCGTAAGCCGTCCGTCACTGAGAGAGGCTCTCCACAAGCTGGAGGCGCAGGGGTTTCTGACCCAGAACCACGGTGACGGAACCTATGTAAAATCCCTCACTTCCCAGACCATCGATAAGGCTATGGAGGAGTTCATCAAGCGTGAGGATGCCATAGTCGACCTGATGGAAGTGCGCAAAATCCTTGAAACATGGGCTGCCAAAACTGCCGCCATGCGTGCCAGCGATGAAGAGATAGCCAATATGAAGGAGTATCTGGATGAAATGCGCTCAGCTCTTGACAAAGGAGAGGTGGGACACATCCCCGATGCAAATTTTCACAACACAATATCATACGCCACCAACAACATACTGCTGATCCACATCATGAACACAATATACCAGTGGGTGGAAAAGGTAAGCTATGAGGTTCGTTCACGTCTTTACACTGATAATGAACGTTTCGAGCGGCTTTATCTCCAGCATCAGAAGATCTACGAAGGTATAAACGCCCGTGATCCTGAGGAGGCGTACAAGGCTATGCTTGAACATATGGAATATGTTGTTGATGAAGTTAATGAAATAGTCAGAACTAATAAATAGTCTGATTCCTGAAACCAACTTCTTTAGTTAGAAATCTGCACAAAATGTAATTTTTATATACTATTTTTTGTCATTATCCCTGCAAGCTGTGTTATTATCTAATACGGACAAAATAACTGTGCTTATGCGGGGTATCTTATGGATGACCATGACAGAAGACAGACTGTTCTCGTTGTGGACGATGTCCCTGAGAATATAGACATTCTCAGTAATATACTTAAACCTGAATTCAAGGTTAAGGTAGCCATCAACGGGCGCAAGGCAATTGAAATTGCAGAAAAGGATTTGCCTGATATAATCCTGCTTGATGTCATGATGCCCGAAATAAGCGGCTATGAAGTATGCCGTGCGCTCAAGTCCAGTTTAATCACCCGTTCAATTCCTGTTATTTTCATAACCGCCAAAGGTGAGGTAGAAGACGAGTCTAAAGGTTTCAGTGCCGGAGGAGCGGACTATATCACAAAACCTGTGAGTGCTCCCATTGTTCTTGCCAGAGTCAAAACGCAGCTTGCTATGTATGATAACAAACGCATGCTTGAAAATATGGTGCGCGAACGCACAAAGGAACTGCAGGAAACAAGACTTGAGATAATCAGACGCCTTGGTTTTGCCGCTGAATATAAAGACAACGAAACCGGAATGCACGTTATCCGTATGAGCAGATACTGCCAGCTTATTGCAAAGAAAATCGGCATGAAGGACTCTGAGGCGGAACTTATACTCACCGCTGCCCCCATGCATGATGTAGGTAAAATAGGCATACCTGATAATATACTGCTGAAACCCGGACCTCTTGATGCGGAGGAGTGGCGGCTGATGAAGGAGCACTCTAAGATCGGGTTTAAAATTATCGGCGGTCACGGTTCCGAGCTTCTTAAAACTGCGGCTACTGTTGCACTTACGCACCACGAAAAATGGGACGGCAGCGGTTATCCGGATGGGTTAAAAGGGGAGGAGATTCCGATAATAGGGCGTATAGCGGCTGTTGCGGATGTTTTTGATGCGCTCACCAGTGTGAGGCCTTACAAAGCTGCATGGAGCATAGAAAAGGCTGTGGATTACATCCGCAGCGAAAGCGGCAGGCACTTTGACCCCAGAATGGCGGAAGCCTTTCTGAAATGCATGCCGGATGTACTGAACATTAAAGAGAACTTCGGTGACTGAAAATGAAACGCAAAAAAGCACTTGGATTTTTAAAATTATTTGCAGTTGTTTCCGCTCTTTTTTTCGTATCTCTCACAACGGCCTACGTTGCGGTTGAGGTCACTGAAAAAATATTCATATTCAAAAAGCGCTCTGAAATACAGATAAGGGCTTCCGAAATAGTTGACAACATTCACTCCCGAACCATTTACAGCAAAAGCATGGGCGCAGCAAACATTCTCGGCATAATAAATATATATATCAAATCTATAGTTCTCGGTGACCTGCCTTATGATCACCCTCTTGTTACTGATATTCAGGAGGTGGTTCTTAAAGAAAATGACGCTGAGGCAGTTTATATCCTGAATAAGCAGGGAATAGTTGTTTCCTATTCGGACATATCCCCCATAACTCTTACAGGTCAGAACTTCAGTTTCCGTCCCTATTTTATTCAGGCTATAAAGGGTGTGCAGAACGTTTTTGCTGCGCAGGGTATTTCTTCCAAAACGCGAGGTCTTTACATCGCCACACCCGTATATGCGGATAAAAGATCAGATTCTCAGATCATAGGCGTAATAGTGGTTAAGGATTCCATCAAACACCTTGAGGATTTCATGAGCAGATATGAGGATCCCGTCTTTATGGTTTCCCCCCATGGCGTTATTTTCGCATCCAACAGGCCGGAATATCTTTATAAGGTAGCGGGCAGCCTGAATCAGGAGAAGAAAAAAATGCTGTCCTCTCTCAGGAGGTTCGGTGCTTCTTTTGAACGGGATGCAGAGGAACTGGGTGCTGTTCTGGACGGAAAAGATATAACACTGAAAGGAGAGAAATATCTGGTCAAAACTCACCCTGTTGACTGGCATGATCTTGAGGGTACATGGCGGATAGCTTACCTTGTCAAAATGGAAAATATTCTTCCTCCGGTGGTCAGGTATTCTGTTTTCTGGGTTGTGTTTTCTGTGGTTCTGATAGTTCTGGGTATGGTTTATGTGGCATTGGGCAACAGAAAGATGAGAATGGCTGCGGAAGAGCAGAACCGCAAAATTTTCAAAGCTGTTGAGCAGAGCCCGGCTTCCATTATGATTACCGATGCTGAAGGTCGGATAGAGTATGTTAATCCCAAGTTTACCGAGCTTACTGAATACAGCTTTGAAGAGGCAAAGGGCAGTACGCCTTCCATACTGAAATCAGGAAACACTGATGATGCTGTTTACCGCTCCCTGTGGGATACTATTCTTGCCGGTAATGAGTGGCACGGTGAGTTTCTGAACAGGAAAAAATCCGGCGGCTCCTACTGGGAATCAGTTGTAGTATCCCCGGTGAAAAACAGTGCAGGGGAAATTACAAACTTCGTGGGAATCAAAGAGGATATAACCGATAAAAAACGGGTGATGAAGGAGCTTGAAGCAGCCAGACTGACAGCGGAAAGCGCCACAGAAGCGAAGTCTATCTTCCTTGCCAACATGAGCCATGAGATACGCACACCGCTCAACGCCATTATAGGTCTGAGTGATTTGGCGCTGAAAACAGAGCTTACTCTGAAACAGGCAGACTACATAAGGAAAGTAAAAAACGCAGGGGCATCGCTGCTTTCCATTGTAAATGACATACTCGATTTCTCAAAAGTTGAGGCGGGCAAGATTGAGCTTGAGAATATTGAGTTCGAGCTTGATTCCGTTCTGGAGAACATTGTTACTGTGGTGTTCCAGAAGGCAGAGGAGAAGGGGCTGGAGTTTCTGCTTCATGTCGCCTCGGATGTGCCTGCCGTGATAAAAGGCGACCCTCTCAGGCTGGGACAGGTGCTTATTAACCTTGTGAACAACGCCATCAAGTTTACCGAAGAGGGAGAGGTTGAGCTCAGTGTCAGGCTGATTAGAAAAATTGACGATAAGGCCGAAATAGCTTTTGCTGTGCGGGACACAGGGGTGGGGCTCTTCGAGGAACAGAAAAACAGACTGTTCGCCGCATTTGCTCAGGCAGACGGAACAACCACCAGAAAATACGGCGGAACAGGACTTGGTTTAAGCATATCAAGAAAACTGACAGAGCTCATGGGCGGCTCAATAAAGGTTGAGAGTGAGTACGGCAAAGGGAGCACATTCTCTTTCAGTGCAGTATTTGAGACCGGAACCGCTGTGGCTCCGTGGCTGAAATACGGTCAGGAGCATCTTAAAGATATGAAGTTTCTTGTTGTGGATGATAATTCATCAGCCAGGCAGATCATAATGGAAATACTTCAAAATCTGGACTTTGAGCCCGATGAGGCAGGCAGCGCAGAGGATGCATTGATAATGATAAAAGAGCATGATGCCAGCGAACCATACAAAATAGTGCTTATGGACTGGAAGATGCCGGATATGAACGGTCTGGAAGCTGCGGGCATTATCGCAAACGACCATAAAATAAAAAATAAGCCCTATGTGATTCTTGTTACTGCATTCGGCAGGGAGCTTGACCGTAAGACAGTTGAACTGCACGGAGCGCATGGCTCTATCCTGAAACCTGTGACAGCATCCTCTCTGATTGACGGTGTCACATCAGTTGTTTTCAAGTCCGGATATGAGGTTGATATAAAAGCAGCCGTCACAGCCGAGAATTTCAGCGGTGTGCGTGTGCTTGTGGTTGATGACAATGAGATAAACCGTCAGATAGCTGTTGAGCTTCTCGAAGATACCGGCGCGGTGGTGTTTGAGGCCGAAAACGGTAAAGAGGCTGTTTCTTTCCTGAAATCCGGAGAGAGGTGCGATATAGTCTTCATGGATCTCCAGATGCCGGAAATGGACGGATACGAGGCCATAAAGATTATAAGAGCCGATACGCATTTTGCTGAGCTTCCTGTTATAGCCATGACTGCCCATGCTCTCAATGAGGAGCGAAGGAAAACACGCGAGGCGGGCATGAACGGACATATAACAAAACCTCTGATGCCCGAAGAACTTTACAGCTGCATGAAAAGCTTCTGCATAACCGGTGAGTTCGGCGGAATTTGCAGTGTTTCCGTGGGGAGTGCGCTTAATGAACCTGATATTCCGCCTGTTGAAGGCCTTGACTTTAAGAAGGGGCTGCGGACTGTGGCAGGCAAGACAGGGCTTTACCTTAGGATGCTTGAAAAATTTGCCGCATCAAACACGGACACGGGCAAAAAACTTCTGTCAGAACTTGAAAAAGGTGATCTTAAAACTGCTGAAATCACAGCACACACTGTCAAGGGTGTTGCCGGCAATATAGGTGCGGACAAACTGTACGAACTGTCAGGAGCGCTTGAAAAACTGATTGCTGATGAAGGGAACTATCAGACCGCTGCGGAAGAGTTCGCCGCAGAAACGAGCAGGCTTACCTCTGCTATTACTGCCGCTCTTAAATCATCAGCACCTGCAAAACAGCCTGAACCGGTTCAGACTGTTTCCAGAGAGGATTTTGAGCGCATTATGGAAAAGATGTGCAGCCTGCTTGAAGATGACGACAGCGAGACTGTGGACTATTTTATGAGTGTCCGTGAACAGGCCTCGGCTTTTTTCAGCGATCAGGAGTTCAAAAGGCTGCACAAGGCCATAAACAGCTATGAGTTTGATGACGCTCTCAAAATACTCAGGAGTGAGCACAGCTAGAAACCGCTGAGCCACTCCTTAATCCTGCTCTCAATTTCATCCCTTACAAATGCTGCGAATGCCAGTGTTTCTTCATCCGTTCCTTTAAATGATGAGGGATCTGCAAACGCCCAGTGGAGTTTTTCACCCGTTCCGGGGAATATCGGGCACTGCTCGGCAGCCTCCTTATCGCAGACAGCAATCACATAGTCATACTGTCTGCCTTCCTTAAGGTAGTCTGCCACTGCATTTGTGCTGTTTTTCGAAATATCTATGCCTATTTCCGCCATAGCACGCACTGCGAAAGGGTTAAGCTTACCCGGTTCCAGTCCTGCGCTTTCGGCAATGAATTTATCGGGAGCCATGCTGTTCAGCAGGGCTTCGGCCATCTGGCTTCTGGCGCTGTTGTGAATGCATACAAAAAGGACACTTTTTTTCATATCAGCATCCGCATCCGCCGCAACCGCATCCGCCTGAGCTTTCGCCGTCGCCGAAGTCGTATTCCTCGTCTATTATCATCTCTTTGATTATATCCACAGTGGGGAGGGGCTTTCCTTCATGAACCACAACTTCGTCTATCACTACACCGGGGGTAGCCATGACGTATTTTGATATTTTCGCGGTATCTTTCACGTATTCCACTGTAATATCAGTGCGTTCAAGCTCTTCCACTGCTTTGAGCACGTTTTCGTGAACAATCTGGCAGTTGTGGCATCCGGGTCCGAGAACTTTTATAATCATATGTCACCTCTTAGAATTTTCCGTATATCATACCTGCGGCTGTGGACATCACTATCACCAGCAGAACATACACCGCAGTTTTTTTGGTTCCTATAACACTCCTGATAACCAGCATGCTGGGCAGACTCAGCGCCGGACCAGCCAGCAGAAGAGCCAGAGCGGGGCCTTTGCCCATACCTGCACCTATGAGTCCCTGAAGAATAGGTATCTCCGTAAGAGTGGCAAAATACATGAAAGCGCCTATCACCGATGCAGTGAGAACTGCCCTCAGGCTGTTTCCGCCAACAAGGTTTTCTATGTACAGTGAGGGAATTATACCCTCATGCCCCGGTCTGCCCAGAAGGAAACCCGCAGCAAAAACTCCTATGAACAAAAGCGGAATTATCATTTTAGAGTATGACCATGTTTCTGTCATCCATGTTCTGCGTTCATCGCTTTTCATGTACCTGAAAGACAGGTAAACCGTTAAAAGCAGACTAACAGCAGCAAGATACCATTTTAGTGAATAAATAAGCGAAAAAAGTCTGCCGCTTTCAAAGTCAGGTTTCGCCCACGTGGCAAATACCAGCCCGGCGCTCATCACCGCAAAAAAGAGAACTGTCATGCCTGCGGAGCGTGATGAACGGGCAGCCTGAGCCCGTTTGGGGGCACTCTGCGTTTTTGCCTCATCTTTGAAGATAAGAGCCATTATCAGCCCGATTGTCACCGCGAACACCACAGAACCGAGCGCACGTGCAATACCCATTTCAGCGCCGAGCACTCTTGCGGTGAGTACAATTGCGAGTATATTTATTGCCGGACCGGAATAAGCAAAAGCAATGGCAGGGCCTATGCCCGCACCTCTGGAATATATTCCGGCAAACAGAGGCAGAATGGTGCAGGAGCAGACAGCAAGTATGCTTCCTGAAACAGATGCAACTCCATACGCCGTAACTCTTTTTGCCTCAGCACCGAAATACTTGACCACAGAGGCCTGAGAGATCATAATACTCATAGCTCCGGCTATGAAAAGAGCGGGGATAAGGCAGGTGAGGGTGTGTTCCCTGACATAGTCCTGAAGAAGGTAAAAGGCCTCCAGTATGGCTCCGGAGACTTTCGGAGAGGAAAACGGCACAAAATAAATGAACCCGAACATGGCCGCTAAGATAAGGAATATATTTCGTTCTTTCATGTTTTACCTCTGAAAGGATTAGTATATTTTTTTAACAGGCGAGTCAATATATTTTTATGGATATAAAAATGGAAAATACTGAATCAAGAGTAAGAATACTTAAGGGGTTTGCGGATGAAAGCAGGCTTAAAATATTGATGCTGCTTAATATACGCCCCCTGTGCGTGTGTGAGATAAATTATATGATGGATATAGCCCTTTCCACTATTTCGGCTCATCTCAAAGTGCTTAAAAAAGCAGGGCTTATTTTTGATAAAAAAGAGGGGAGGTGGATAACCTACACTCTCACGGATGATCCTTACTGCATAAGGCTGCTGAATATCTGCTCGGAGGGAATAGACTTTTCTGAGGAAAAGAAAAAACTTGCCTCGGCAGATCGCGTTATGTGTGCTGAAAAGCTTTATGAATAGGCTTTCCGGCACACACTGATATGCAAATGTTCAGTTTTTGATGTGAATTTTCACATTTTTTGTTGCGCTATGATTCTTTCTTTATATCTTATATTCCAGAGTTTTATTGTTGACAGATATTTATTGATAAACAGGAGGTCGGGTTCCGAACGTGTATTCTCCTCTAAGATGCGTGGACGAGCAGGCACTGCGTTTTGTTAAAAACATTGATCTTGTTTTGTCAAAACGGGTTCAGCGTGATGTTTTCAGCCCTGAAAGCAAGTGGCACAGGGCTGATATGAAGCATAGTCAGGTAATGGATATTAAACTTGATGTTATATCCATAGCTGATAACTGCGTGGAATGGGCTGAAAAGCTTGAAAAAGAGTTCTACGGCTGGATTGCGGACTGCAACAGGGATCTCACCCAGTGGGATGAACCGGTTAGAAAGGCTCTTTCCTTTGACAAACCTTCCGAAGGTGTGTTCACATATTACAACGCAAGCATATCGTACCTTAAGAGCCTTGTAACTTTCTGCAAGTCTGAAATGCTTGTGACTCTTGATGATGATGACAGAAAGTATCTTAATGATCTTATAAACACTGCCTCCGGCCTGAAAAAGACTATCAGCGGCATATATAACTACTGCTATGATATACATACAGTTAACTCAGACCTTGTTGAGGGGAGCAAGGAGGCTCTTCAGGAGCTTTACCGCGGAGTGGAGCGTCTGCTCCGGGTTTGTGCGGAAGCAATCAGCACGGGCTACTCGCTGAGAAGAAAGTATAATAACCGGAAGTTCGCCAGCGAGTACAATTCTGACTACATACACGCTTCAGGCGGCAGGATAATAGAAACAGCCAATCTGGTCTGGATGTTCAGGTTTATATTCTGGTTCGGTTATAAGAAAAAGCCGGAGGAATATCCCATTAACCACATTCTGGCTCTGGAAAATAAGGATGTGATTGAGTTCCGCAGAAATGTGAATACTGTTATGCGCAGGGTGATAGGTGAGCGTCATCCGCTTTACATGCGCTTTAACACTCTTATGTCTTCCGTTATTCAGGGAATGGGGCTCAAAAAGCTGGACAGCCATCAGCTTGAGTATCTTGAAAACACCTTCTTCGATATGTGGGCAATTGCAGCCGCAAGAACGATTCTGGCCGAAAAAGAGGCACAAACGTAAATTTTTGTAAAACGGTTGTGCATATTACCTTCACAGGATATAGTAATACATATACACAATATTCCTGAGGAATGATTTATGGACAGCCGCAATGGCAATGCAGACAAAGCCGGTTTCAGGCTCTCTCCGGAGCAGCCTTCATTATCTAAAAAAATTCTGAATGATGAACAGCGTTTTTCAGAGCGTATTCTTCTTGTTATAGATTCCCTGAGCGGGCATATTCTTGATGCCAGCATCGCTGCCGTCCATTTCTACGGTTATCCTTTTGAGCGTCTCATTTCCATGAAGATAACCGAGATAAACACACTGCCTTACTTTGTGGTGATGAAGAAGAGGCTGGAAGCTGCTAAAAACAGCAGAAGCAACTTTATTTTCCCCCACAGACTTGCTGACGGCAGAGTGAGGGATGTGGAGGTTATTTCAAAGACTCATTTATTTGACGGGAAGAGGTATCTTCTTTCTGAAATCAAGGATATTACAGACACAGGCCGGGCGACAGGCTGAGCCTACTGTTCGGAAAGGTGTCTGTAGATTGTCTGCCTGTTTATTCCCAGAAGCTGAGCCGCCTTTGAAATATTTCCTTCCGCTTCGTCCAGCGCCATCTGTATGAGGTGATCACTGACCTCTTTTATGGTTGGGAAAACGCCCCTGTAGCTAATCTCAAGCCTGTCTGCGAGACCGGGGATCTCGATCTGCACTGCAAGCTTAAGCCCTTTTCTTCTGAAATAGTCTGCAACCAGCTTGTCATCTATGATCTCAGGATGTGACTCCGCCACCATGTCATGGAGTATGCCTTCAAGCTCCCGCACGTTGCCTGGGTACTCGTACCCGGTCATCAGTATAAGAGCCGGCGCAGTTATAACCGGCTTGCGCGTATTGTATTTTTCCGCAATTTCAGCAAGCAGGTGCTCCGTTACAGGGAGAATATCCTCCTTGCGCTCTCTCAGCGGAGGTATGGTTATATTATGGAACATGAGGCGGTAGTAGAGATCCTTGCGGAACTCTCCTGTTTCGCTCATTGTTTTCAGGTCTCTGTTTGTTGCGGCGACAATTTTGGTGTTCACCTGCCGTACAGTGTCCGAGCCCAGAGGGTAGTATGAATTATCCTGAAGAAGCCGGAGAAGCTTAACCTGTGAGCTTTGTTCCAGATCGCCTATTTCATCAAGAAAAAGCACCCCGTTTTCCGCGGATTTCACCAAACCTTCCCGCATTCCGTCCGCTCCGGTAAAAGCGCCCTTAACGTGGCCGAAAAGGGTATCGGAAAACACAGTGTCATCAAGGCCTGATACATTAACCTTTACCATACGCCCCTTCATACCGGACATATCATAAATAAGCTCTGCTATCAATTCCTTACCGACTCCTGTTTCCCCGGTGATGAGAACAGGGGTAGGGGTGGGGGCTATATTTTTCATGTAGCCGAAAACACGCGCCATTCTTGGACTGTTTGAGACAAACTTTTGAGAAATCATGCTGTGGTCAGCCGGATCAAAAAAATCTTCCTTAAGCTTATCCAGTTCCTTCATGGTGAAATAGTGTTTAACAGCTTTGGTAACGGCGGCTACCAGCCTGTTTTTGCCGGATGCTTTCGTAACATAGTCAAAAGCGCCCTGACGCACGGCGAAAACAACTGTTTCGGAATCTTCCGCGGCGGTCACTATAACCACAGGGATTTCCGGGAACCTGAAATTGATGTCGGTCAGAAGCTCAAGCCCGTTGATATGAGGCATGTTAATATCCAGCAGGATAAGGCAGAATCCGCCTTCCTCAAGAGTGGTGAGAACCTCACGGCTGTCATTAATGCAGACAGGCTTCTGGGTGAAGCTCTTGCCTATGATACGTGCTGTATATTCAAGGTGTGACAGGTCATCATCGACCAGCATTATTTTGTAAGTATCCATAATGCTTTATTTTATTGGGTTTCTTCTGTGATTGCAAGCAAACCCGTTTGGCGCTGTTTCAAAATGTGTCACATATTTTTTATAAAGAGATGTGCTTTGTATTGTTTTAAGGCATTTTTTATTAGCATGTTAATTTGTTATTTTGGCAATCGTGTGTCATAATTGTTATAGATGAAAGAATAAACGGCTTTATATACAATAGTTTATGAAAATAATAAAAATTCCTAACAAGAAAAAAACACAAATTGGCACACCTCTTGCACTATACCTAGGCAGACACAAAAAGTGCATCATTATTTTACGAGGTGGTTTATGGTCGCCGAAACTAAATTCGAAAACGTAAGTCTGCTTTACTTCTGCGAAGGTGAATATATTTCAGAAGAATTTATCCTTTCAGTAAAAAACAGGATAAAAAGACTCACCATAGGAAGAAGCCTGAGTGATATGTCGTCCATACTGGACAACATAGATGTGGATGTTCTTCTTCTTGATATAAACCCCGGCAGGATTCCGGCTGAAGTGCTTAATGCATTTCTGATCAAGATGAAGAGCAAAAAAGAAGATCTCTCGGTGATAATCGTGACGAAGCCGAGCGAGTTTGCAGATAATCTGACCGAAGCGGATTTTGTTGTCAGCAGGGATGTTAATCCTGAGCAGTTGAAACGGCTTGTGGAGCTCTGCTGACACATCTGACGAATGGGGCTGCCTCCGGGCAGTTTGAGACCCCGTTCATCATATACATCTGACGGGCAGGGCTGCCGCGGCTGGCCTGCGGTATTTAGGCCCTGCCCACTTTAAATCTGACAGGCAGGACTATTTCAGTTCAACTGAAACAGACGTGTGATTCCTGCCGTTATATCTGACCATACGGTAAGTGCGGCACATGGCTCCGATAAGCCTGAGTCCTTTGCCCGAAGGGGCGTAAAGTTCTTCCTCGGAGCTGTAGCGGAAAGGATGTCTGATAACTTCATTATCAGGCATCCATTCTGCACCGTTATCTATGAACAGCATTTCTATTTTGTTTTCCTGAATATCTATATCAAGGGTTATGTTCCCTGTTTCACCGCGCAGCTTGCCGTGTCTGACTACATTTACCAGAATCTCATGGGCTATGCAGCGCACCTTGAGCGCAGGGGAAGCCTCTATTCCGGTTTCTGTCAAAACAGACTCAAGCTTCTCACATTCATCGGCAATCACGGAAATATCCGGCCTGAAAGAAAGTTTTATTGTATTTTTCATAATTGTGCCCGCGGCAGTTGTTATTTTTAGGTGAAAAGGGTATTGTTTAATGTTAAAGATATTATCGCTGTATTACGATTGAATATTAGTCTTATTTTAGTTTTATGTTCCTTTGGTTCCAGGAGGTTGCCGTGAGTCTCAGAAAAACCCTTTTATTTATACTTTCCGCCCTGATGCTTGTGCTTGCTGCTTGCAGCGGAGGAAGCAGCGGCGGCGGGGATGACGGAAAAGTCCGGCTGGAGAATATCGTAATAAGCCCTCCTTCCGCCAGTATAATAATAGGGCGCACGGTTCAGCTTGAGGCTGTTGCCCTTTACTCGGATGACACTAGCGTTGATATAACAGTCAACCCGGAAGCCGACTGGAGATCATCCGACAACGCCATAGCCACAGTAAGCCAGACCGGGCTTGTCACAGGGTATGCAAACGGAACAGCAACGATTACTGTTGAATATAAAAATGTTACCAAATCAGCAACTGTCCTTGTTGGGGACGGTGAAATACTCATAGGTGTAGCAGTCACCCCCACAAAACCGACTCTTTCACTCGGTTCATCAAACCAGCTTACCGCAACCGGAGTTTATCATAACACTGCCCTCGGCAAAGTAACCAAGGATGTCACAGCAACCGCAGTCTGGGAAAGCTCCGCCCCGGCAGTTGCAGGTGTTAACAATAACAGCGGGAGCAAAGGTTTTGTGCTTTCCGCATCTGCCGGAACAACAAATGTCACAGCCTCTCTCGGCGGTTTTACAGGCACGGCTGTCATAACCGTGAGCAGCGCAACACTGCAAAGGGTGGAGATCGAGCCGGATGAACCTGTGAACGCCGCTGGCGCCACAAGGCAGCTTACCCTTGTGGGGTATTACTCAGACGGAACTACGAGAAACGTAACTGCTGATGCCACTTGGGTTTCCCAAAGCACGAATGTGGCAACAGTGAGCAACGCATCAGGCTCCAAAGGGCTTGTAAACACGCTTGCTGTGGGAACATCCGTAATTGTTGCTGCAGTAGGCTCCATCACGGACACCACAACAATTCACGTTGAGCCTATCAGCGTTACTTCCATAGATATAACTCCCGCAGTGGTGAGCCTCCCCTCCGGCACAACGGTTCAGCTTACCGCCACAGGCACATATTCTGACGGCAGCACGCAGGACGTTACTTCTTATGCTTCATGGTCAACATCAAACGGCGCGAGGGCGACTGTTTCAGGCGGTCTTGTGACCGGCGTATCCGCCGGAACGGCTAATATAACAGCCACAGTAGGCGCTGTTTCACGCTCAGTCACTGTTACGGTAACTGCCGCCGCACTTGTATCAATAGAGATAACCCCGCCTGTGGCTTCAATAGCGAACGGCTTTGATCAGCAGTTCACGGCAACAGGGATATATACAGACGGCAGCACGGCGGACATAACTGAAACCGCAGTGTGGGATTCCTCAAACGGCGCAGCAGCCACGGTGAGCAACGCGGCGGGCACAAAAGGGCTTGCCTCCTCTCTCGCAGCGGGTTCAACACAGGTAACCGCCTCAGTGGGTATGATAAGCAGCGGGGCAGCAACCCTCACTGTGACACCTGCCACTGTGCAGTCTATCCAGATAACTCCCGAAGCACCGTCCGTTCCGCTTGGACTTACCCAGCAGTTTACGGCTACAGCCACATACTCCAATAACACCACGATGGATGTGACCGCCCTTGTGACATGGTCGGTGGAGAGCCCCGTTGCTTCTATAAGCAACGCAGCGGGAACCAGAGGCATGGCTTATACTCTTGCGCAGGGTTCAACGGTTATCACCGCAACTCTGGGCGGATTGAGCGATACCACTAACTTTACCGTAACACCCGCCGTGCTGAATACTGTTCAGGTTACTCCCCTTACCGCAAGCATGTCCAAAGGGAGCACTCAGCAGTTCACCGCAACGGGCATATACTCAGACAACACGAATGTTAACATAACCTCATCCGTTACTTGGGCATCCACAAATGCGGCATCAGCCTCCGTAAGCAACGCCATGGGCACAAACGGGCTTGTGACGGCTGTCAACACAGGAACGGCGACAATATCGGCCTCTCTCAGCGGCGTGACGGGAACCTCAGCGGTTACAGTCACGGCTGTTGCATTGACCCACATATCCGTAACCCCTGCCTCTTCAAGCGTGGCTCTCGGCGCCACCAGACAAATGACGGCGATCGGCATATATTCCGATTATTCAACTCAGGATATAACTGAGCTTGTTACATGGAGCTCCTCCGCCGCGTCAGTCGCTGCCGTGAGCAATGCAGCGGGAACTAAGGGGCTTGCGACAGGAATTGCGGAAGGAACTGCAACTCTGACGGCATCATACAGCGGGGTAACGGGAACAGCATCGCTGACTGTTAACCCTGCGGCGCTTACATCTATTGTCCTTAACCCCATTATGGTGAACAGTCTCCCTGTGGGCAGCACAAGGCAGTTCCTTGCTACTGGCTACTATTCCGACGGTTCATCCATGGATGTAACTGCCATTGCCGCATGGAGCTCAAGCGTAACAGCAAGGGCAACAGTGAGCAACGCCGCCGGCAGCAAAGGGCTTGTGACGGCAATATCAGCAGGTTTGACAAACATTACCGCCGCCATAGGCTCTGTTACATCTGCCAATGCGCCTGTTACGGTAACCCCTGCTACCCTCACTGCGATAAATATTACCCCTGTGGTTCCTTCCGCCTATGAAGGCACAACTGTTCAGTTCACTGCGACAGGCGTATATACTGATGGTACAAGCGGGGATATAACTTCGGCAGTCACATGGATTTCTGATAACCCCGCCGTTGCCTCAATCAGCAACGTTGCCGGAACAAAGGGGCTTGCGACCGCAATAGCCAATAACGCGACACCTGTTACCATAATCGCTTACCTTTCAGGCGCAGCGGGCTCAACAACACTCAAGGTGGATGCGGCTACGCTGACATCAATTGCAGTAACTCCTGCGGGCGTTTCTGTAGCTCTGGGCAACAGCCAGCAGTTCACCGCGACCGGAACATACTCCACAGGCTTCACGGCGGATATTACAGAGCAGGTGACATGGACACTCAGTGACTACTCCATAGCTTCCATAAGCAACACGGCAGGCTCCAGAGGGTTTGCCGTTTCTGTGGCTCAGGGCTCAACAACTGTCACAGCCACACTCGGCAGCGTGACTTCTCCGTCTGTGACACTGACGGTTAACCCGGCAACACTTACAAACATAACCGTTACCCCGGCTCCGTTCTCCGTGGTTGTGGGTGAGGTCGTTCAGCTTACGGCAATAGGGCATTACTCCAACGGAAGCACGTCTATTATAACGGAAACTGCAAACTGGACATCTCTCATGACTTCCCGCGCCACAGTCGGTAATACGGCGGGGGTTGACAAAGGACTGGTGACAGGTGTTGTTGCAGGCTCCACAACAATAAGGGCAACTGTCGGCGCGGTTATAGGTTCATCCGCCGTTACCGTGACAGGATATGCCATTACATCAATATCACTCACCCCTCCGGCAGCGACAATAGCCAACGGGGCTACTCAGCAGTACACGGCTATTGCCACATACACCAACGGTTCCACAGAGGACATAACAAACGCGGCGGGTACTACATGGTCAAGCAGTAATACGGGCGTGGCAACCATAAACGCAACCGGGCTTGCCACCGGAGATGCGGTAAATGACGGAACAGTTACTATAACTGTTAATAAAGCAGGAATATCAGAGACCGCCACACTGACGGTTAACTAAAAAGTACCGGGGCAGGGGGCTTGACAGAGTCCTCTGCCGCAATCCGGCTGCTCTGAATAACTGGGTTTCTGTTCAGCGGGGAAGGGTGATGGTGAAAACTGCGCCGTCCTCTTCATTCCGGGCAGATATTTTTCCGCCCATATTGGTTTCAATTACCGTGCGGCACATGTAGAGACCCACGCCGGAGCCTTTTCCCTGCTCCTTGGTGGTGAAATAGGGGTCAAATATATCAGGCATTATGTCCTCAGGTATGCCGCCGCCGTTATCTTTTATTTCCACGGTCACGTCCCGGCTGCCGCCGATTACGCGGGTGACAATTGTTCCTGTTCTCGGTGCCTTGCCTGATTTTTTGTTTTCTGATATGGCTTCCACTGCATTGTGATAAATGTTCAGCAGAACCTGCTTGAATTCGGTGGGGAAGCCTTCCGCCTCGTATGCCGTATTTTTACAGTCTTCCGTTTTCATATGTCCGTAAACAGGCACCGGCTCGGAACTGTTCATAACGACAAAAAGTTCGATGTTGGCATATTCCGCCTTCGCTGTGATCATTCCGAGGCTTTCAAATACAAGCTCTGCGGTGTTGAAACGCACTTTCGCCTCATTTGCAGCGTAGAAGTTCCTGAAATCGTCAATGGTTTTAGAGAGATAAACAATCAGGTGCATGCAGCTTTCCGTCATGCTTTTCACATATTCCATATTCATTTCGCCGCTTTCAAAGGAGTCTTCAAAGTCCTGAATGTAAAGCCCCAGAGCGTTTATCGGCTGCCTCCACTGGTGGGCTATTGCGTTTATCATCTGCCCCATAGCAGTGAATTTTGACTGCTCAAAGAGAAGGTGCTCGTTTTTCCTGCGTTTTTCCGTCTCGGCCTTTATTGCTTCCTCAAGGTTATGATTAAGCTCCTCAAGCTGGGCTGTTTTGGCAGTCAGCTCTTTCTCAAGCTTCCTGCCGGATGTTTTGTTTTCCACAATGCCGAGAATGGTTTCAACATCGCCTTTTTCATTGAAAACGGGAATGGCGGTAACGGTGACTATTAATTTCCCTTTAGTGGTCTGAACCTCAGTCTCCTTGGTAATGATGAAGCTTTTCATCAGTTCCGCATCTTTGTCCGTTGCGCGGAAAACGGGGAGAAGGGGAAACTCGTCCCTGAGTTCATCCTCTGTTTTGCCGATTGCTGAGGAGGATGGTACGCCGAACATGGAAGTCATGGCTTCGTTCCAGATGGAGAACCTGTGGCTGTTTTTTATGCTTTTTGTATAGATGCCCAATGGGATGCTGTCTGTTATTTTGCTGTAGAAGAGCTTTTGTTCTTTCTTTTGTCTGCTTTCATCAAATAGAACTGCCAGAAGAGGACGGATAGTTTCAGCCAGTTTTCTGAATTCATCCGGTAAATCCGTGAGTGGTTCCGGCTCTGCTGTTTTTGTTTCGAAGGATTTACTCACATATTCCTCAATCTTTCTGAAGCCGCTGTGTATTTTAAATCTGAGGTAAGCTGCGATCAGAAACAGGCCTGCGCAGGCGGCAAAAAGGGCGGAGTACACAGGAACCGTATTTACGTTTGCTGTAAAAGGCGTGGACGTGTCTGTTAATGATGGGATCTCGGCTGTCTTGCCTATCACCCAGTTCCAGCCCTCCACAGGCATAACATAGGATATTTTACTGAGTGTTCCCCCGTTTTCATAGCTGTTCAGGGTGTATTTCACAAATCCGCCGCCTCTGCGGGCAGTTTCCATATGACTGTTGAGCACATCTCTGCCCTGCGGGTCATTGACTGCCATAAGATTATTCCCGGCATTCTTCCCCGTGAGCAGTACTCCGGCATCAGACACTATGAAAAGCTTTTCCCCTTCCGGTGCTTCCAGAGAGGACGCAAAATCGGCGGCACTGCGCATCAGATCCTTCTCAAAGTCGTCAAAATATATGGCGGAGCAGATGTACAAATCCAGTTCTCTGAAATAACGGACATGAATCCTCTTGGAAAAAAGCGGGGGTGCTTCGCTCAGGCCGTTTTTATTGCTGAGAATATTAAGAAAGCCTTCCGAATCTGTGACAGCTTCTTTCAGTTTCTGCGGGTCAAGCTTTTTACGCAGATCGGCAGAAAAAGGCGAAAACAGCGTTTTCCCTTCTCTGTCCACGGCGAATATATAGCCGCTGCCGTTCAGGAAACGGAGCTGAAAAAGCGGAGTGCTCACCAGTCTGATAATTCTGTCTCTTGATTCTTTTGTTCCGTGTTCGGAATATATGTCAGACGTGATGAGGTAAGCTTTTGATGCCGCATCAGAAAGACGCTGCCTGAGTTTTGCTTCGCTGCTTTCTCTCAGAAACCTGATATAACCTGCGAAAAGCTCGGTATCATGCTTGAGTTCGGCTTTTTTTATCTCCGAAGCTTTGGTTCTTTCCGCTTCGGTCAGTTTCTCTGCTGTATTTATGTATTCGTTAAAAAATACCAGCGCAAAAGGCACGGCAGATGCAAGCCCTGCCGCCAGAAGGCACGTAAATATAACGCTCGTCAAGCTGGTGAAAATATTTCTCATTATTAATAATCCTTTATAAAAGTATATTTTAAAATGCCGTCATAATCAATGATGATAATGAATGATATTGATATATTGCGCCGGACGGTGGATGTGATATAGATAGGGCTATGGAAAAACTCATAAAGCACCTGCATAAGGGACAGTTCGCCGCATCCCTTAACTATGAGAGGGTTATCCCGCCCAGAGATGCGGAATTCGAAGAACTGAACATAATAGAGTCGGACATTATACGAAACGCCGTCAGAGATATGGGTATAGATAAATTATACACCCATCAGGCTGAAAGCTACCGCCATGTGCGGGCAGGAAGGGACATTATAGTCACCACGCCTACCGCCAGCGGGAAGACCCTTTGCTATAATCTCCCTGTAATAGAAGATATTTATCATAACAGAGGCGTGAAGGCGCTTTATCTGTTCCCTCTTAAGGCTCTGGGGCATGACCAGCAGAAGAGTCTGGAAAATTTCATCAGTGAAATCCCCCTCGGCGGCGGAATAAAAACAGCGGTCATCGACGGGGACACAGATAAGAAACTCCGCCGTAAGATATTGAAAGATCAGCCGAATATAATAATCAGCAACCCCGACATAATGCATTACTCTATGCTGGCAAAACGTGAGGAGTGGGACGGCTTCCTGAGCGGGCTGAAATACCTTGTGGTGGACGAGCTCCACACATACAGAGGCGTTTTCGGAAGCCATGTCTACAATCTCTTTGCCCGTTTTCAGAGGCTTTACCCGCATGTGCGCATCATCTCCTGCTCGGCGACTATAGGGAGCCCGGCGGAGTTTGCTTCACAGCTTTTCGGGCGTGAGTTTGCCCATGTATCAAAAAGCGGAGCCCCGTCCGGCAGAAAGCATTTTCTGATGTTCAACCCGGATATTCCTGCGGCGGCACTTGCTAACTATCTTCTGAAAGTTAATATCGAGGCCGGAGTCAAGACAATCTGCTTCACCAAGTCCCGCAAGCAGACGGAAACAATATTCGCCAGAGCCATATCCGGCGACCCGACATATGCCTCTGCCCTCAGTTCATACAGGGCGGGTTTTCTGCCGGAGGAGAGACGGGAAATAGAGAAAAAGTTCTCTGACGGTAAACTGAAAGCCGTTATTTCCACATCCGCCTTTGAGCTTGGGCTTGACATAGGCGGGGTGGACTCCACGATTCTTGTCGGTTATCCGGGCTCAATGATGAGCCTCTGGCAGAGGGCAGGGCGCAGCGGAAGGGGCATTAAGGACAGCCTCATAATCCTCATAGCGGGGAATGACGCTTTGGATCAGTACTATGTGCGCAAGCCTGAGCTTCTGTTTGAGGGCAGGTTTGAGGAACTGGCAGTGGACAGGGAGAACACCGAGATAAATGAGGGGCACATCATCTGCGCCGCTTATGAAAAGCCCGTTTCAAGGGATGAGGCTTACTATAAAGAGAACGCAGTCCAGATAGAGAAACTGGCGGCGGAAGGCAGGCTGTTTGAGGAAGCGGGAGGCGGCAGACTGTTTGCTCTGGGCAGATACCCTTACGGTGATATTGATCTCCGCATGGCGGGGGACAGCTACACCCTGAACTGCTCCAAAATAATGATAGCCACCAACTCCGGCAGACGTGTTTACACCGAGAATTTCAAGGGAGCGGTCTACCTGCACAGAGGCAGCCAGTTCATAGTGACTGATACTGACAGGCAGAAACGGGAGATAGAACTCCAGCCGTTTAACGGCAACTATTTTACCGTACCCCTTACCGAAAAGCAGACATCTGTTCTGCATGAGCGGGACAGAAAAACGGAAGGGAACATGCGGGCGTGTTTCAGCGACCTGCGGGTTACGGAAAGGCTTATCGGTTACTCCAAAATCTCTGCCCGCACAGGGGAAAAACTTCAGGATGTTGACCTTGAGGAAGACCCGGTCATGTTTGAGACCAAGGGGATGTATTTCCTCATCCCTCCAGCTTTCAGGCAGGAGATCGAAGCTCAGGGGCTGAACTACATGGGCGCTATCCACGCCTTTGAGCATGCGGTTATAGCCATGCTTCCCACTGTGGTTCTGAGTTCGAGGGATGATGTGGGCGGCATATCGTACCCTTACCATCCGCAGCTTGAAAGCTCCGCCGTGTTTGTTTATGACGGCTATCCGGGCGGTGTTGGGATAGTGAAAAGAGCCTTCGGAAGAATACGGGAGCTTCTGGAAACCACGCTGAATCAGGTGAAATTCTGCGGGTGTGAGGACGGATGCCCCGCCTGTATATATTCGCCCAAATGCGGCAGCGGCAATTATCCGCTGGATAAACAGGGGGCGGTCTATCTGATAAAGCGCCTTCTGGAAGAGGATTTGAAGGATGAGGAGGAAAAGCCTGTGATAAAATGCGAAAACAGCGGCGAAGTGCTGGTTTATGACATAGAGACAAAATATTCGGCTGACGAGGTCGGCGGATGGAACAACAGCCATAAGATGGGCGTGTCCGTTGCTGTGGTTTATTCCATGAACAGCGGCGAGTTCAGCGCCTACAGGGAAGAAAAGATAACCGAGCTCACCGAAAGACTCGCCTCCGCACGGATGATTGTCGGCTTTAACAACATAGGCTTTGACAACAAGGTGCTCTCCGGTTACGGAATGCCCGCATTCAGGGGAACTTTCGTGTTTGATATGCTGGCGGACATCCGCAGCCTGACCGGGCAGCGCTTCTCACTGGAAAAGCTTGCCACCGCCACGCTGAATACAGGCAAATCCGCTGACGGGCTCATGGCGCTTCAATGGTTTAAGGAGGGGCGCTTTGACCTCATAGAGGAATACTGCATAAAGGATGTGGAGGTGACGAGGGATCTTTTCCTCTTCGGGGTAAACAACGGTTTTATCCACGCGCCTGTAAAAGACGGAAGCCTGATCCGCATCCCTGTGAAATGGAAGGAGATACTCGCATCCTACCTGTGATCGCGCTTTTTAAAACAATAATCACTTTTTAGTAAATTTACCCTTATTTTAAGACCTTCCCTGTCTTGACTTGGTATGTTTAATACAGTATCATTGCAGACTTATTTTGAAATAAATAAGCGAAGCGTTCGTTTTTAGGTAATCTTTTCGGAGGTATTTGATGGAAAAGAAAATTAATGTGGGCATCATCGGTTACGGAACCGTGGGCAAAGGCACTCTGGAAACTTTAAAGCATAATGTTAAAAGCACAGCCGTTAAAACGGGGCTGGACATTAACGTTAGGGCTGTTGCCGATCTCCGCATTAACGATTACACGAACGATACGCTTCTTCAGACTGTTCCGGTACGAACGACGGACGCAATGGAAATTATCAATGACCCTGAGATAGATATAGTTGTCGAGCTCATCGGCGGTTATGAAACGGCAAAACGCTTCATTCTCGCTGCTGTGGCAAACGGCAAGCATGTTGTCACTGCTAATAAGGCTCTTCTTGCTGTTTACGGGGCTGAGATCTTCAAGGCGGCAGAGGCCAAAGGTGTTACCATCGGCTTCGAGGCCAGCGTGGGCGGCGGTATCCCCATAGTGAATGTGCTTAAGGAAGACCTTGCCGCAAACCGCATACTTGAGATAACAGCGATCATAAACGGCACTGCGAACTACATTCTCTCCAAAATGGAAGAGGAGGGCAAAGAGTTCGGCGATGTTCTGAAAGAGGCTCAGGCTCTCGGTTATGCTGAGGCAGACCCCACATTTGATGTGGAAGGGCACGACAGCGCGCATAAAATTGCGATTCTTGCCTCAATAGGCTTTGCCACGCTTGTTCCTTTTGAAAAGGTTTTTGTGGAAGGCATAACAAGCATTAAGCAGGTGGATATAGATTTCGCCAAAAAACTCGGATGCCGCATAAAGCTCCTTGCCATAGCGAAAAGACATGACGATGATATAGAAGTAAGGGTTCATCCCACAATGATCCCCGTGACCGACCTTATGGCGCAGGTTAACGGAGTTTTTAACGCAATCAGCGTTAAAGGGAATAAAGTGGGCGATACCTTCCACTACGGCAGAGGCGCAGGCGGTGAGGCCACCTCAAGTGCAGTTGCGGGGGACATAATCGGCATAGCGCGCGACATTATGTCCGGTGCGGAGCGCAGGGTTCCTGTTCTGGGGTTCACCAAAGAGCTCACTTACTACTATCCTGTAAGGGATATTAAAGAAATACAGTCCAGCTTTTATCTCCGTTTCCTTGCGGTGGATGAGCCCGGTTCACTGAGCAGAATAGCCAGTGTGCTCGCAAAATACGGCATAAGCATCTATCAGGCTATCCAGAGCAGTAAACAGAGCAGCGGTGAAACTGTTCCGCTTGTGTTCATGACTCATCTGACGGAAGGAAGCAAGGTTATGCACGCGGTCAATGAGATCAACAACCTCAGCGTTGTGCGTGACAAAACCGTGGTCATCAGGGTTGAAGGTCTGGAAGACTGACATATTCGCCAGCCTGAACCCGGTGAAGGAGCTTGAAGGAGGCTGCTTCGCTGTTTGCAGACCAAATGAATGTTTTATAAGGCAGGTTTTAAATGAAATATCTTGTTCTGTTATGCGACGGAATGAGCGACCATAAAATCGCAGAACTCGGTGATAAAACCGTGATGCAGTACGCCGATACATCGAACTTTGACCTTATGGCAAAGGGCGGTGCATGCGGCTTCATACGCACTGCACACGGCGGGCTTTACCCCGGCAGCGATATATGCAACCTCTCCGTTATGGGGTATGACCCCTTTAAATATTACACAGGCAGAAGCCCCCTTGAGGCCGGAGCAATGGGAATCACCCTCGGTGAGAAGGATATGGCTTTCCGCTGCAACCTTGTCACCCTCACGCCCGATCACCTTGTTATGGATGATTTCAGCGCACACCATATTCCGGGCGATACCGCAAAGTCAGCCGTTGCCGCTCTTAATGAACTATTTAAGGATGACGGTGCGGAGTTTTACCCCGGTGTGGGCTACCGCAACATTATGGTTATCCGTGATGCGGACTTTGAACTCAAAACAACCCCTCCCCATGATATTATGGGGCAGGAAATAAAAAAATATCTTCCCGCAGGCAAAGGTTCTGATAAAATCAATGCTATACTCACTAAGGCATCGGAAGTATTTGAAAAGAATACATACGGCCGCGCCAACGCCATCTGGCTCTGGGGTGAGGGCGGCAGACCGATGCTTCCGCTGTTTAAGGATATGTACGGGCTGAAAGGCTCCGTTATAGCCGCTGTTGACCTTATCAAGGGCATAGGTACATTTGCGGGCATGAACATAATCAACGTTCCCGGCGCAACAGGGTTCATCGACACCAATTTTGAAGGCAAGGCGGAATACGCCGTTAAAGCCTTTAACGAGTGCGACTATGTTTTTCTCCATGTTGAAGCCCCTGATGAGGCGGGACACATGGGCAGCATAGAGGAAAAAGTGCGCGCAGTGGAGAATATAAACGGCAGAATGCTTCCCATCCTGCTGGACGGACTTCGTTCCTTCGGCGACTACCGGATTCTGGTTACGCCCGATCATCCGACGCCCGTTAAAATCCGTACCCACGTCAATGAGCCCGTTCCGGCGATTATATACGGCTCCGGCGTGGAAGCCGACTCTAATATTGAGTATAATGAGTTTGTCAAGCCCGCTTTCTTCATGGAAGAAGGTTACAAAATAGCGCAGTATTTTCTGAAATCTGCCGTTATAAAGGGTTAAAGGAGGGTAAAGTGAGCCTTGTAGTGATGAAATTCGGCGGAACGAGTGTGGGTTCCATCGAACGGATTAAGAATGTTGCCAAAATTATCGCAAAGAAAAAGGATCAGGGGCATGATGTCGTAGTTACATCCTCCGCCATGTCCGGCGAAACGGACAGACTGATCGGTCTTCTCAAGGAAATCGATAAGGACTATGATCTGAGGGAATATGACGCACTTGTTTCCACGGGTGAATCCGCAAGCTGCCCCCTTGTTGCTCAGGCTCTTATCTCAATGGGTTACAAGGCCGTTTCTCTCTCCGGAATTCAGATAGGCCTGGAGACGGATCACGCTCACTCCAAAGCCCGCATAATGAAGATTGACGGCTCAAGAATCAAAAAAGAGCTTGCCGAAGGCAAGATCTGCATCGTGGCCGGATTTCAGGGCTACAACCCTGTTACCAATGACATAGCAACCCTCGGCAGGGGCGGTTCAGACACCTCCGCCGTTGCGATCGCAGCAGCTATTAAGGCTGATGTATGCGAAATATATACGGATGTTGACGGCATATACACCGGCGACCCCAGAATAGTAAGAAAAGCCAAAAAACTTGACAAAATCAGCTATGACGAAATGCTGGAACTTGCCTCCCTCGGCGCAAAAGTGCTTCAGTCAAGAAGCGTTGAGTTCGGCATGAACTATAATGTTGACATAATGGTGCTTTCATCCCTTGAAGACAAACCCGGAACTTTGGTTACTAAGGAGGACGACGAAATGGAGCAGGTAGTAGTTAGAGGCGTAGCAAGCGATAAAAATCAGGCGAAAATTACAATAAAAAGCGTACCCGACAGACCCGGCATTGCTGCCACAATTTTCAGCAGGCTGGCAAAAGAGGCTATCAATGTTGACGTTATAATCCAGAACGTCAGCACGGAAGGAAACACTGATCTTTCCTTCACCGTATCAAAAACCGACCTTAGCCGTTCGCTCACGGTTTGCAAAGAAACTGCAAAAGAGATAGGAGCGAAGGAGGTTCTGGCGGACGAAGACATCGCAAAAGTTTCAATAGTGGGCGTAGGCATGAGAAGCCACGCCGGTGTTGCCGCGAAGATGTTTGAAGTCCTTGCCGCAAACAGCATTAACATTCAGATGATAACCACAAGCGAAATCAAGGTATCATGTGTTGTTGATGAAAAATTTGCGGAACTCGCGGTTAGAGTTCTCCACGAGGCTTTTGTAGAGGATTAGAATGACTAAAGTCGATATATATGACACCCTCCTGAGGGACGGAACTCAGGCTGAGGATGTCAATTTCACGGTAAAGGATAAGGTAAGGCTCGCAGAGACTTTCTGCGATTTCGGAATACGTTTCATAGAAGGGGGCTGGCCCGGTTCCAACCCCAGAGATATTGAGTTTTTTAAGGCTATCAAAAGCTCTTCCGCGCCCATTGACAATATTGCCGCATTCGGCAGCACCAGAAGGGCGAAGAGAAGCTGCGAGACCGATGAAAACCTTCAGGCTCTCCTTGAAGCGGAGGTTCCGAACCTCACTATTTTCGGCAAAACATGGGATCTCCATGTAAGGGAAGCCCTTAAGCTCTCCCTTGAGGAAAACCTTGACCTTATCCACAGCTCCGTGAGCTATCTCAAGAGCAAGGTGGACAGGGTTTTTTATGATGCTGAGCATTTCTTTGACGGCTACAAGGCCAACAGTGAATACGCCATTAAAACCCTTCTCGCCGCGAAAGATGCGGGCGCTGACTGCCTTGTTCTCTGTGATACCAACGGCGGTACACTGCCGGACAGTCTGGTTGAGATAATCGAGGACGTGAAAAAACACGTAGGCGCTTATCCGCTGGGAATACACTGCCATAATGACAGTGACTGCGCAGTTGCCAACTCCACACTTGCGGTGAAGCACGGCATTACGCAGGTTCAGGGAACAATGAACGGTTACGGAGAGAGATGCGGAAACGCCAACCTCGCATCCGTGATCCCCAACTTACAGCTTAAATACGGTTTTGAGTGCGTTCCGGCGGCAAACCTGAAAAAACTCAGGGTGCTTTCCCGTCTGGTAAACGAACTCGGCAACCTTAAGCACAACATCCATCAGCCTTATGTAGGGCGCTCAGCTTTCGCTCACAAGGGCGGAGTGCATGTAAGCGCTATTATGAAAAACTCACGCACTTATGAGCACATAGAACCGGAACTCGTGGGCAACACCCAGCGTGTTCTGGTTTCCGACCTTTCGGGCAAGAGCAACCTTATCTACAAGGCAAAGGATTTCGGTCTGGATATTGACAGCAATGATCCGGCCATAACCGAAGTGGTGGAGAAACTGAAAGAGCTTGAGAACAAAGGCTTCCAGTACGAAGGGGCAGAAGCCTCCTTTGAACTGCTTATGCGCAAGGCTATGGGCAGGTTTGAGCCCTTCTTCGATTCAATGAGCTTCAGGGTTATTGATGAAATGAAGGACAATGATGACAGCTCAGCGGCGGAAGCAACTGTTATGATCGAGGTTCAGGGCGAAACGGAACACACCGCGGCATCAGGCAACGGCCCCGTGAACGCGCTGGACAACGCCATAAGAAAGGCTCTCTCCAGATTTTATCCTAACTTAAACAGCATGACTCTGGTGGATTACAAAGTGCGCATCCTCACAGCTGGAACAGGCACTCAGGCGCTGACAAGGGTTCTTATCGAATCCAAGGACGAGCGTGACACATGGGGTACAGTCGGCGTGGCTCACAACATTATTGAGGCGAGCTATCAGGCGCTGATCGACTCCATTGAGTATAAACTCCTGAAAGACAGAGAGAATGTGTAAAACACTTGAAACTTGAATTTTTTGCTGTATAATAGGGTTGTTAAGTTAGTAACAAGTAAAAGTTAAATAGAATCTTGCCCGGCTATCTCTATGCTTTATCCCTCCTCCCCCCTTAAAGCATATAGCCGGGATTTTTTTTATCCTTTATCAATCAATCCGTGGCAATTTACTCTCTCAGGGTGTATTTTGTTATCATATGACAATTCAGTGTGCTTTAACTTAAGGAGGCTTTCCATGGACGAAATCAAAGACTTTTTTTACGCAGGTCTGGGGGCTGCACTCACCGCCAAGGAAAAGATGGAAAAGGAACTTGAGGAACTGAAAGAGAAAGGCAAGGGCGGAAAGGAAGAATTTAAGCAGAAATATGAAGAGGCGAAGGCAAAAGCCAAGTCTTTTGAAGATGAGTTTGATAAAAAGCTGAAAGAAAAGATAAAAAAAATACTTTCCGAACTTGGCGTAGCCACAAAAGAGGATCTGGAAGAGCTGAAAAAGCTTATTGAAGAGAAAAAATAAGTGAGATCATCTTTTTTCAGCCTGTACTCCCCGGTGAGAATTTACCGTGTTTTCATGGTGCTTCTCACCGTTTTTCTGATCATTAAGGACAGAAAAAGCTTTCTGCTGATGAAACCTCTTAACCCTGTGAGGCTTAAGCAGTATATCTATGCCCTCGGAGCCAGTTTCATCAAGCTGGCTCAGGTTCTGGCCACCAGAGCGGATTTCTTCACGGAGGACTACCTAGAAGAGCTTAAGGATCTGCATGACGACATTCCGAAAATGAGCAAGAGCGATTTTGACGCTGTTTACAGGCGCGCTTTCGGTGATAATAAGCACTTTGTCACCTTTCTGGAAACCCCGATCGCCAGCGCCTCCATAGGGCAGGTGCACCACGCTGTGCTTATGGACGGAACGGAAGTGGCCGTTAAGCTGAGAAGGCTGAATATTGAGAAGGTAGTTAATGCGGACATACGAATACTGAGTTTCTTCAACGGACTTTTCAAGCCGCTGTTCTCTGAATACACAAAAAACTCTGTGGAAGCGGTGATAGCTGAATTTACAGACATGATCCGCAAAGAGGTGGATCTCTATACTGAGCTTCTCAACCTCAAGAAATTCATAGCCATTTATCCGGACAGCGGCATAAGGTTTCCGACCCCATATGAAAAATACTGCTCATCCGATGCCCTTGTCATGAGCTTTGAGCACGGCTACAGGTTTGATGACAGAAAGGTTCTCACCCGTCTGAATATCAGCATAAAGGATATTATGGGCAAGCTGATATATTTCTATACCCAGCAGATGCTTGTGAAGGGCTTTTTCCATGCTGATCCGCACCCCGGCAACCTGCTTGTTACCGCGGAAGGGGAGCTTATTCTCCTTGATTTCGGCATGGTGAAAAGGATCAGCGAATACACTAGACGCTCAATAATAGAGCTTATCAAATCAGCCAACGAGAGAGACTTTGAGACATATGTCCGTGCCTGTAAGAAACTGGGCATAGTTGCAGCGGATGCCCCTGATGCCCTGCTTCAGGAAGCCGCGGAGAGGATGTTTGATATTTTCTCTGACGAAACTCTCGATGCCAAAAGCATGCAGGTTCTGGCTTTTGAGGTGCTTAACACAGTGAAGACAATGCCCTTTAAGCTTCCGCAGGAGGCAATATATATTATGCGGGTAAGCTCCATAATAGAGGGGCTCGGAACCACGTATATAAGCAATTTCAACGGGATAAAGGATATTCTCCCCATTCTTAAAGAGAACCTTCCGCGGGCGTTGGGGCTTGATGGAAGGATGTTTGATCAGATCAAGGGCGAGGTTATGGAAATCCCCATGACCTACAGGAAGATCAGGAAAATCATCAACAGCATGAGCGATGATTCTCTGGAAATAAAGCTTTCGCGTGAGAGCATAGACTACATAAGGGAACGCTCACGGATATATTACCGTCCCCTCGCATACGGCATTCTCACAATGATAACGGGATTTTTTATAGTATTCCTCGGCTTTGAGCACAGCCCGTTCATAGGCAGTATAGTCTTCGGAGCGGGTTTGATTAAGGTTATTTTTACAATCTAGACTCCCTTTGCCTTTCTTTACAACAGCCTTCTTGCAATAAGAGAACACTGTGCTATAATGTGAGCTATAAGCGCCTTTCTGATGCGTTAGTTTTGTGCGGGGTTTTTATGCAGTGCTGCGGTGAGAGTATGGAACAGAACGATGTTTTTGAGAGATTGAAATCAGCCGTTATAAAAGCTCAGAACGAGCTTGACCTGCCGGATCACATTGCGGATTCTGTTATGGAGATAGCCTCCAGACCTACTTTTTTCGCCTCAAAAGCAAAAATAGTGGGCGACCTTGCTGAGATGGTGCTGGATTATCACACCTATGCGGAAGCTTGCTGTGAGAGGCTGGGTGCATCTGCCAGCGATATTCAGTACGTTGTCGGCTACATCAAATCAAGCGTGAAGGGGAGCTAAACAAGGCGTTTCAGACCTGCCTTGGTCATATTCACACTGCTTCCCAGCGTGTTTTTAATTGTCATGAATGCGTCAATCCCGGTGCAGTGCCCTGTCAGCAGGTTGGATATGTTTTTCCGCTGAAGATAATCCGCCACCTGCGATGTCTGTGATTCATCAGCCCTGAAAAGGTGAAATCCGCCTATAAGAGAGCGTATTTTATAGTCAGGGAACAGCTTTTCCGTATGTTCGATTATATTCATTATTCCGCAGTGGGAGCAGCCTGTGACCACAACAAGGCTTTCATCATCTATTATTACAAGGAAAATCTCATCATCAAAAGGATCTTTCACACAGCCAGCGGGAGTCTGGATATACAGGTTCTCATCGGCTGAAAAATCGGTGTACCGGGGAATTTCGCCGCAAAGGAATATGTTTTCGGCTATCTCCGTTTTACCCTTAACTTTTGTAAGGGAGTAGAGGTTTCCGAGGTTATTTTCGTCCGCATCCACACCTATGAAGCTGAACGTGCCGTCGGGATTTTTCTTCATATGCCCGGCAAATATGTTTTCATGGACATAGAGCCTGTCTGCAAGGGCAACACCGTTTTTAAGGGCTTCGGTGAGGCCTCCTGTGTGATCATAATGCCCGTGGGTTATGACGGCTATGTCAAACCTGTTATTGAAGCCCAGAGCTGACAGATTGTTTTTAAGTGCCATTCCCTGACCTGTGTCCAGCAGAATGCTGAGCTTCTCTGTTTCCAGCACGCAGGAAAATCCGTGTTCGGCGCACAGGCTGAGCGAATCTGTATAGTTGTCGGCAACCACTGTAAGTTTTATCATATTTTACTATAGCTGATTTTTGAAGAAGATAGAAGAGAAAGGGATTCTTCGGCTAAAGCCTCAGAATGACGCATTGCTATGTCACTGCAACGAAGCAGTCCCTGGATATACTGAGAGATTGCTTCACTCCTGCGGAGTTCGCAATGACGCAAACAGTTCCAAGGACGGAACTGCGCCGTGCGAAGCGGAGCCTATAAAGCAGAAACTACAGGAGGTATGTTTCTGCGAACTATTGTAAGAAGGATGTGCCCGTGGAGCGCGTACCGCAGCGAATGCGAGGAGCGCAAGCGTAACCAGAGCAGCAAGCGGTTTCACCGCACAGGCTGCGAGTGAAGAAAAACTGCATGGATGCAGGTTTTTCTGAACTATTATAAAAAAAGAGCGCCCCGAAAACAGGGCGCCCCGTGAAAAGTCTTGCGGAAGTTGACTTTTTACGCGTCGTAGTACAGGAAGAATTCGTGGGGGTGGGGTCTGCTGTTAACAGCAGTGATTTCTTCCCTTTTCCATTCGATCCATGAGGAGATAACGTCTTCAGTGAAAACATCTCCTTTAAGAAGGAATTCGTGATCTTTTTCAAGTGCGTCAAGCGCTTCGCCGAGAGATGCGGGCATCTGGGGAATAGCTGAAAGCTCGATAGGATCAAGATCATAAAGGTTTTTATCCATGGGCTCGCCCGGATCAATTTTGTTCTGTATGCCGTCCAGACCTGCAAGAAGCATTACTGTGAATGCGAGGTAGGGGTTGCATGTGGGGTCGGGGAAGCGTACTTCGATCCTTTTTGCTTTGGGAGAAGCGGAGTACATGGGTATTCTTATGGAAGCTGATCTGTTTCTTGAAGAGTAAGCAAGGCTTACAGGAGCTTCAAATCCGGGAACAAGACGTTTGTAGGAGTTTGTTCCGGGGTTGGTGAAAGCAGCTATAGCTTTGGCGTGTTTAATGATACCGCCTATGTAGTACAGACCCATTTCGCTGAGGCCTGCGTAAGAATCGCCGGCGAAGAGGGGTTTACCGTCTTTCCAGAGAGACTGGTGGCAGTGCATGCCTGAACCGTTGTCTCCGAAGAGGGGTTTGGGCATGAATGTAGCTGTTTTGCCGTACTGACGGGCAACGTTTTTAACTACATATTTGTATTTCATGAGCATGTCAGCCATTTCAACCATGGGAGAGAACTTCATATCGATTTCACACTGGCCGCCTGTTGCAACTTCGTGGTGGCTGTTTTCGATAGTGAGGCCGAGTTCTTCCATTTTCAGAACCATTTCGGCTCTGAGGTTTGCAAGGGTGTCAGTGGGCTGGCAGGGGAAGTAGCCTTCTTTCGGTCTAACTTTGTAGCCAAGGTTATTGCCTTCGTCTCTTCCTGAGTTCCAGTCGCCTTCATCAGAGTCGATGAAGTAGAAGCCTTCATTTTTGCCGGAAGAATACTGAATGTTGTCGAATACGAAAAATTCAGCTTCGGGTCCGAAGTATGAAGTGTCGGCTATGCCTGTGCCTTTAAGGTAGTTTATTGCCTTAATGGCGATGTTTCTGGGGTCTCTGGTGTAACGTTCTTTGCTGATGGGATCGAAAACGTTGCATGTTACAACCATAGTGGGAATATCCATAAACGGATCTATGAAAGCGGTTGAGGCATCAGGAAGCAGAATCATATCACTGTTGTTGATGGCCTGCCATCCTCTGATACTTGAACCGTCAAATCCGAGACCTTCTTCGAAGAAGTCTTCTGTGAACTGGTGGCTGGGGATGGTAGTGTGCTGCCACGTTCCGAGGAAATCGCAGAATCTGATGTCGATCAGTCTGATCTCCTGCTCTTTAATTACTTTAAGCAATTCCTTAGCTGTCATGTTGCCTCCTAAATTCTATGGAAGAGAATCCCTTGGTTAAAGGGCTTCCTCTCCTGTTTCTCCGGTTCTTATTCTTACGATCTGATCAATTGTGGTGACAAAAATTTTACCATCACCGATGCGTCCTGTTTTGGCGGATTCCATAATGATATTAACCGCGTCGTCCACCATTTCATCAGGGAGCACAACTTCAATTTTGATTTTAGGGATAAAATCAATTACGTACTCTGCACCTCTGTACAGTTCAGTGTGGCCTTTCTGCCTGCCGAATCCTTTTACTTCGGAGATAGTGATGCCTCTGATTCCTACTTCAGTGAGCTTTTCTTTTACATCGTCAAGTTTGAATGGTTTGATGATTGCTTCAATCTTTTTCAAGTTCAACCTCCGCGCATTTAATTAAAGCAATTGCAGTGCCAAAAGGTGCAGAGCGCCTGCATTTATTTCTTTTTGTAAGGTTTCAGACAAAATGAGCCTTGCTGGTCTCGGTTTGCGAGGGAAGAGTGTTTTTGAAAATCTCCCTCAATCACTCATAAAAAAGCACTTTTAAGCTGCTGAACAGGTTAGAAGCGGTTAAAAACTGACCAAGAAGTGATTAATTGTTAGTCAGTTTTGCGTCTATGAGCCTTTTTCTCTCAATGAGAGCGGAAGTGTCCCTGCCAAGTTTTCCGTAAGCTTTAATCATTATGTCAAGGTCTCTGGAGAGCCCCAGTGTCCATCCGTATGTACTGTCAATGACCCTTGCTTTTTCCGCAAGTTCATAGGCTTTTTCCGGTTCGGTATCGGTTATCGCAGCGGCCACCAGTCTGTAAAGTCTGACCGTTGAGTCGCTCATGGTGTCCCCGTCCTCTGCGTATGAGATAAGGGCTGAATATTTGCCTGTCCTTTTAAACTCTGCGATCAGGGAAAACGGCTTTTCCAGACTGCCCGTGTCGGTCAGGTTATCCCCGGAGAGAAAGGCTGTGATGAGCTTTTCATCAGGGCAGTCACCCAGTTCGGCATAAGCCGATGCCTTGGCGAGGTCAGCAGGCAGGGCATCCTGTTCCGCCAGCGCATATCTGGTTATATAAAGGCGTGATACGTTGCACACGGAATCCATGCGCTGAAAAGCATCCTGAGCTTTATAAAAGGTGATGTCAGCCATTTTCTGCTGCCCCTTGTAGTAATATGACGAGTAATTTTTATGCAGCGAGGCCGCATATATGTATTCGGAGGAGCTTTTCTGTTTTTGCCCGCATGCTGTCACTGCTATGAAAAGGGCTGTTAAGATTACAAGCTTTCTCATGGCAGTTTCACCTTTTCCCCGGTAATCACTGAACCGTCATTAAAAGGCCACCTCTGCTCAAGGTTGTAGAGGATTCTGTCTGAGGTTTTGAGTATGGAATCCGCCTGATTTTTAATCTCGGTTATGTTGTCTGTCGCCTCCGCAACATCGCCCGATATTTTATTGGCATTGTCTATGGTTGGCTGAGCGCTTTCCACAGCTTTCTCAATCGACTGCACCCCTTCCTTAAAGGCTTGGAGGGCGCTGTTGAGCTTGTCTATGGATTCATCCGTGCGTTCAACTTTTAGATTCACATTGTCCGCTATTTCGTTCAGCTGCATCTGGAGAACTTCTATGCGCCCGACAATATTTTTAACCTCATCCTTTATATAGTCGCTGCGGACGAGGTAGCCTACAGAGCCCGTTTTATTATGCAGATCGTCCCCGACATCACCCAGACCGCCGAAAAATCTGTTTATATTTTCGCTTTGATCCTCAATTGTCTGCGTAATGTTCGCAACATTGTTCACGATCTCTTTAATATCCTCAATAACAGGCTGAGCCTGTTCCATCAGTGCGGCCAGCCCGCCTTCACGGGTGAGGTTGAAGGATGTTCCGTCGGTTATTTCCAGTGAGTTCGCGGAACCGCCGCTGAAAACTATGAAGCTGGAACCGATGATGTTCTGGGATGTAAGCTTGGCAACGGAGTCCTGCCTGATCCATTTGGTGTACTGCTTGGGGATTCTGGTGTGGAGCACAACGTTGCCGTCATCCATAAGCTCCACCTCGTATACCCTTGAAATAGTGAACCCGGCGTATTTAACAGGCATGCTTTTGGTTATTCCGTCACCCGAATCCGTAAGGATGGAGACATTTATCTTTGGCATGAACAGTTTTTTCTTTATGGCAAAGGTTAAAATTATCGCTGCCATAAGGGCGATTGATATAATAACAAAAAGCCCTACTTTGAGTTCGAGGTTCGCAAATTTATTTCCAGCCATAATTCAAAATCCAGCTCCGTGTAGTTTTCGAGATCCTGAAACAGATATCTGTGGTTTATATGATCGATAATAACCGAATTATCCCTTGTTTCACAACGCAAAAAATCTTTGAACTTCTCTTCGTATTCTGCGGCGTACATTCTTCTAGGGCTGACTATGATTATCCACTTAGGCTGCAGGTATGTAACTTGCAGATATTTTACCAGAAGCCTTTCATAATCAGTGAGAAAGTCAGGCCTTGTGTCTATCACATGGGAAATGCCCAGACGCTTGAGGTCGTTTTCGATCATCTTTCTGCCTTCCCTGAGGCTGAGGTTGAAGTGGTAGCTGGCAGGAAGCATGATGTTTTCGAAAACGGAAAGGTTTCCTATTACGGGGAGCCTGCCTGTGACTATGCCTATCCGTTCGTGTTCGGTGAACTCAAGGATTTTCGCCAGCCATTGTTCCTTCTGCTGTTCGCTGGTGTAATATATAAATGTGCTTGTCATATGTACATCCCCAGCATAACGGTGAATATCTGTATGATTATGAAGGCGTAAAACAGCCTCATCATTCCTCTGAGGAGGGCGATGGGTATTTCCGTGACGGCCTCTTTGGTTTCAAGTGCGGTGTATATAGGTATACTCATCAGGGCGAAGCCGAGGAAGAATACCTTTATAAGAAAGGCGATAATATCAAAAAGTTCCAGATTATCAAATATAGTGGTAAGCATGTAGTCCAGCGACATGTCCTGGAGGAAGCTGAGAATGAAGTAACCGCCGAGCAGAGACACACATACAAATATAGTGGAGAGCGCCATCATACATATAACTCCAGCGGCTATGCGGGGCAGGTAGAGATATTCAAAAGGATCTATCGAGAGCGACTTTAGGGTGTCTATCTCTCTGTTCATCTTCATTAATGATATTTCCGCAGTGACAGCAGTAGCCGACCTGAGGGCAAGTAGTATTGATGTAACAAGAGGGGCTATCTGATTGAAGGATATTACCACCATTATTCTTCCTAGTTGGTCTATACCGCCGACAAGATCCGCAGCCTGCATCAGCGAACCCACCATGGCAACGCCGATTATGAGCGATAATACAATATAAACAGGAAGGATTTGAACGCCCGTAAAATATATCTGCCTGACAAAGACCAAAGCTACAGCAGGATTAAATAACTTAAGCTTAAAAAAGGTTTTTATAACCTTGTTTGAGAAGATTGTGAAACCGTGAAAAAAAACGGCAAGATCAATAAAATTACGGCCTAATTTTCTTATAAAACTTTCCATACAAAATTATATAAAATCTGCTGCGAAAATCAACCAATATCATCAAAACGTTTTAATTCACCATTAATTTTTTTTATAAAAAACCAACTGGAAGCGTGATTATAAAACGGTTGACGCGTTTTTGAATTATTGTTATAAACTTTAGAAGATTTAAATCAGGTCTATTATTCAGGTTCTATATTCTGCAACCGTAAGGATCTTGTCTAATACTCAAAACCAAGGAGGAATAATGGCTACCAGAAGAAAAGTCAACATCGACGGTAATACCGCTGCCGCCCATGTTGCCCATGCAACCAATGAAGTCATAGCGATTTACCCCATAACTCCGTCTTCCGTAATGGGCGAAATTGCAGACGAGAAAAGCGCCGTAGGCGAAGTTAACATATGGGGCACTGTTCCCAGAGTTGTTGAGCTTCAATCCGAAGGCGGAGCCTCAGGCACTGTTCACGGAGCACTTTCGACCGGAGCACTCACTACAACCTTCACTGCTTCGCAGGGCCTTCTTCTTATGATTCCCAACATGCTGAAAATAGCCGGTGAGCTTACTCCCACTGTTTTCCATGTAAGCGCCAGAGCCATAGCTTCACACGCTCTTTCCATCTTCGGCGATCACTCTGACGTTATGAGCTGCCGCCAGACTGGCTGGGCAATGCTCTGTTCCAATAACCCTCAGGAGGTTATGGACTTCGCTCTCATATCTCAGGCTGCCACACTTGAGGGCAGAATTCCTGTTCTCCATTACTTCGACGGTTTCAGGACTTCACACGAAATCCGCACAACCGAAGAGCTTACTCTCGAAGATATGAGATCAATGATCAGTGATGAGCTTGTGCGCAACCACAGAGCCAGAGCTCTTACCCCTGACTGTCCCACTATTAAAGGCACTGCGCAGAACCCTGACGTATTCTTCCAGAGCCGCGAAACTGCAAACAGATTCTACACCGACTTCCCCGCCATTATGCAGAATCAGATGAACAAATTTGCCGACCTTACGGGCAGACAATATAAACTCATTGACTATTTCGGCGCTCCTGATGCTGAGAAAGTAATCATCATCATGGGTTCCGGTGCTGATGTCGCTGAGGAAACAGTTGAGTACATGACATCACTCGGCGAGAAAGTAGGTATAGTAAAAATCAGACTGTACAGGCCTTTCCCCCTTGCTGATTTCATCAGCTCACTTCCCAAAACAGTGAAAAAGATAGCAGTTCTTGACAGAACGAAGGAACCCGGTTCAATAGGCGAGCCTATGTACCTTGATGTCCGCACTGCTATCGGCGAAGCTATGCAGAAGAAAATGTTCAAGTTCGACGGCTACCCCGTGATAGTCGGCGGAAGATACGGCCTCGGTTCAAAAGAGTTTACGCCTTCCATGGTTAAAGCTGTTTTTGACAACCTCGATAAAGACGAGCCTATGAACGGCTTCTCCGTAGGTATAGAGGACGACCTCAACAAAACAAGCCTTGCTTACGATCCTAACTGGCTTACTCCCAGAGACGGCGTTTACAACGCTATGTTCTTCGGTCTCGGCTCAGACGGTACTGTGGGCGCTAACAAAAACTCAGCCAAAATCATCGGCGAATACACTGACAACAATGTTCAGGCGTATTTCGTTTATGACTCAAAGAAAGCAGGCTCAATGACCACATCACACCTGCGTTTCGGCAAAAAGGATATAAAAAGCTCATATCTTGTTCAGGAAGCTGATTTCGTGGCATGCCACAACTTCTCATTCCTCGATAAATATGAGATGCTTAAATACCTCAGACCCGGCGGAACATTCCTTCTCAACAGCCAGTTTGACAAGGACACTGTATGGAGCCATCTGCCTGAGGTAGTCAAAAAGCAGATAATCGCTAAAAAGGCTAAGTTCTTTGTAATCAACGCTGTTGATGCTGCTGAGAGAATAGGTCTGGGCTCAAGATACAATGTTATCCTCCAGACTGCATTCTTCAAGGAATCAGGCATTCTTCCCTTTGATAAGGCAGTGGAAGCGATCAGCGATGCAATTAAAAAATCATACGGCAGATACGGCGAGAAAGTCGTCAACATGAACCTTAAGTCTGTTGAAGCCGGTTCCACGGAGCTTTTCGAAGTTGATTACTCAAAAGAGGACAAACTCGGCGTTAAAGAAAACGAAGTTATCCCTTTCCCCATCGTCAACAACTGTGTGACAGATAAAGACGCGACTCCTTTTGTTAAAGAGGTTACAAGCGTGCTTGTCGCCAACAGAGGGGACGAGGTTCCTGTTTCCAAGCTTCCTATTGACGGAACTTTCCCCACAGGAACAGCTAAGTTTGAAAAACGCAACATCGCAATCAACGCTCCCGTGTGGGAAGAAGAGCTCTGCATCCAGTGTGCTATCTGCTCATTCGTATGCCCCCACGCTGCGATCAGGACAATGGTTTACGAGCCTGCCATACTTGACAAAGCTCCCAAAACTTTTAAATCCGGCGATGCAAGAGGAAAAGAGTTCGCAGGAATGAAGTTCACTGTACAGCTTGCTCCTGAGGACTGCACAGGCTGCGGCGCTTGCGTACACAACTGCCCTGCGAAAAGCAAAACCGATCCTTCAATAAAAGCTATCAACATGAAACCTCAGCACGAAATCAGAGAGCAGGAAGCGGAAAATTTCGCATTCTTCCTCACTATTCCTGAGCTTCCTGTTGATAAATATAACAAAAACTCACTCAAAGGCAGCCAGCTTTCTCCCCATATGTTTGAGTTCTCCGGCGCATGCGCAGGCTGCGGCGAAACTCCTTATGTAAAACTGCTTGCACAGCTTTTCGGTGACAGAGCTATCATAGCCAACGCCACAGGCTGCTCATCCATTTACGGAGGCAACCTGCCCACCACACCCTACACTGTCAGGTGCGACGGCAGAGGACCCGCATGGTCAAACTCCCTGTTCGAGGACAACGCTGAGTTCGGTTACGGCATGAGACTTACTGTTGATCAGTTTGAGCTTCAGGCGAAAGAGCTTATGGAAAAACTCAGCGGTAAGCTGGACAAGGCTCTTATTGCTGAAATCCTGAACGCAGAGCAGAAAGACCAGCTCCAGATCGAACAGCAGAGAGAAAGGGTTGCAAAACTTAAAGCTCAGGCTGAGAAGATTGGTACGGAAGAATCCAAAAACCTTATATCCCTTGCTGATTACCTCGTTAAGAAATCCGTATGGATTCTCGGCGGTGACGGATGGGCATATGACATAGGTTACGGCGGTCTTGACCATGTTCTTGCGGCAACAGAGAACATCAACGTTCTGGTTCTTGATACTGAGGTTTACTCAAACACAGGCGGTCAGGCTTCAAAATCAACGCCTATCGGCGCTGCCGCGAAGTTCGCCTTCTCCGGTAAAGTGCCTGAGAAAAAAGACCTCGGCATGATAGCCATGACATACGGCCACATATACGTAGCGAAAGTTTCTCTCGCTAACCCTGCACAGTGTATCAAAGCATTTGTTGAGGCCGAGCAGTATAACGGTCCCTCTATCATCATTGCTTACTCACACTGCATTGCGCACGGCATAGATATGACCAGCGGCGTTGACGCTCAGAAAAGGGCTGTAAACTCCGGCTACTGGCCTCTGTTCCGCTTCCACCCCGACAAGTTCGCGGCGGGAGAAAACCCCCTTACTTTCGACAGCAAAGATCCTTCAATGAGCCTGAAAGAATTCATGGCTACAGAGAACAGGTTCAAAGTTGTTCAGAAAATGTTCCCCGAAAAAGCGAAAGAACTCGCAGAAATCGCGGACGAGAAAGTAAAACGCAGATTCTCCATCTACAAACAGCTTGCTGATAAGATGGACTGCAGCAAATAATAACCGATTACAGAGCCCTCCGGAAACGGAGGGCTTTTTTTATCAGGGACAATAAAACTGAGACTGCCGCGTCGCTTTGC